>JAEZEY010000391.1 GCA_023432845.1 Pseudomonadota bacterium | reverse complement strand
GCCTCGAACCAGGCGCGGGCGCGGTTTTTGCGATCGTCGAGAGTATCGAGTGTGGCGGTCATAGTTGGGGATTTAGCTGCCGCAGGGCTTCGCCGGCAACCATGGCAGTGGCGACGGCGATATTGAGCGAGCGGAAGCCGTCGCGGATCGGGATACGGAGCCGGACGTCGGCGGCCTGGTGAACGGCGTCGGGCACGCCGGCGGATTCGCGTCCGACCATGACGATCTGGTCGTCAGCGTAACGGTGGTCGAGGTACGAACTCTCTGCCGCGGTGGTCATCAGCACCAGTTGCAACCCTTCGCCGCGGCGCCAAACCTCAAAATCGGCAAAGGAGGGGTGGCGGATAATTGTGAGCCGGTCGAGATAGTCGAGCCCGGCGCGCCGGAATGCGCGGTCGGTAACCGGAAATCCTGCCGGCTCGACGATGTGGGCCTCGATGCCGAGGCAGGCGCAGGTGCGCAGGATCGTGCCGGTATTTTGCGGGATGTCGGGTTCGTAGAGCGCGATCCGCATCGATATCCTTGAAGCCGGGGTGCCGGCTAAGCGGTTCTGAACGAACGATTTGTGCAGGGTGGCCGGGGTAGCCTGTGTGTGGGCTTGCGCTCGCACCGCAAGGGTGTCAATAGAACGCTTCGAAATCGCCGTTCTGCCTTGAACAGGACCGCGCGATGCCGGTCTGCCCCGCGAGCCTTTGCAGGAAGCGGTTTCCTCAAGGGCGCCAGCCTGGGGCGGAAAACCAAGCCGGGGGAGAGGGTTCAGACGTGACGACCGTGTCTTCTGCGGAGCACACGCGCCGCGATTTTCTTTATGTAGCCACCGGAGCCGTGGCCGCCGTTGGTGGCGCCGCCGTCCTGGTGCCGCTGATCGCTCAGATGAATCCTGACGCCTCGACGGTCGCGGCCGGTGCGCCGATCGAAGTCGACCTGGCGCCGGTCGCCGAAGGTCAGATCATCAAGGTGTTCTGGCGCTCCAAACCGATCTTCATTTCGCATCGGACGAAGAAAGAGATCGACGACGCCAAGAACGTCGACGTCGCGACGCTTCCCGACCCGCAGACCGACGCCCAGCGCACCAAGCCTGGCCATGAGCCCTGGCTGGTGGTGATCGGCATTTGTACGCATCTGGGTTGTATCCCGCTCGCGCATCAGGGCGAGTATGGCGGCTATTTCTGCCCCTGCCACGGCTCGGTCTACGATACCGCCGGGCGCATCCGCAAAGGCCCGGCGCCGACCAACCTCTTGCTGCCGCCTTACGAATTCGTCTCCGATACCCGCATCCGGATCGGCTGATCCGCAACGCCTGCATTCTTTCTTTCTGAAGGTTCGATCATGAGCGGACACTCGACCTACCAGCCGCAGAATGCCTTTCTGCAATGGATCGAGAAACGGCTGCCGATTGGCGGTCTCATTCATTCGTCTTTCGTCGCCTACCCGACGCCGAGAAATCTGAACTACTGGTGGACGTTCGGCGGCATCCTCTCCTTCATGCTCGGCGTGCAGATCATCACCGGCATCGTGCTGGCGATGCACTATACCCCGCATGTCGACCTCGCCTTCAACTCGGTCGAGGCGATCATGCGCGACGTCAACTACGGTTGGCTGCTGCGCTATCTGCACTCGAACGGCGCGTCGATGTTCTTCATCGCCGTCTACATCCACATCTTCCGCGGCATGTACTACGGCTCCTACAAGGAGCCGCGCGAAGTGCTCTGGATCCTCGGCGTGATCATCTACCTCTTGATGATGGCCACCGGCTTCCTCGGCTACACGCTGCCCTGGGGCCAGATGAGCTTCTGGGGCGCCACCGTCATCACCAACTTCTTCTCCGCCATCCCCGGCGTCGGCGAGACGGTCGTGACCTGGCTGTGGGGCGGTTACGCCGTCGGCAACCCGACTCTCAACCGTTTCTACTCGCTGCACTACCTGCTGCCGTTCGTGATCGCGGGCGTCGTCGTGCTGCACGTCTGGGCGCTGCACGTGGTCGGCCAGAACAACCCGGCGGGCATCGAGCCGAAGTCGGACAAGGACACGGTGCCGTTCACGCCCTACGCGACGGTGAAGGATGGTTTCTTCATCGTGGTGTTCTGCATCATGTTCGCATGGTTCGTGTTCTACACTCCGAACTATCTCGGCCATGCCGACAACTACATCCCGGCCAACCCGGCCGTGACCCCGGCGCATATCGTGCCCGAATGGTACTACCTGCCGTTCTACGCCATCCTGCGCGCCATTCCGGACAAGCTGCTCGGCGTCCTCGCCATGTTCGGCTCGATCGCGATCCTGGCCTTCCTGCCGTGGCTCGACACCTCGCGGGTCAAGTCGGCGCGCTACCGGCCGCTGTACCGCCAGTTCTTCTGGCTGTTCGTGGCCGTGTGCATCGGTCTCGGGTGGCTCGGCGCCAAGCCGGCGGAAGGCATCTACGTACTCATCGCGCGCATCCTGACCTTCTACTACTTCGCGCACTTCATCATCGTGCTTCCGTTGCTCGGGATCTTCGAGAAGACCAAGCCGCTGCCGAATTCGATTTCCGAATCGGTGCTGGCGAAGGCCTGAGCGGGAGAACGGACATGACGATGCATCGCACCCTCACCGCTCTCGCTCTGGCGGCCTCGCTTGGCGCTACCATTCTTGGCGTCGGCGCCGCTCATGCCGCGGAAGGTCAGATTCCGCCGCCGTCGCTGAAGTGGTCGTTCTCCGGCCCGTTCGGCCAGTTCGACCAGGGGCAGCTGCAGCGCGGCTTCAAGGTCTACAAGGAAGTTTGCGCTTCCTGTCACTCGATGAGCCTCCTCTCGTTCCGCAATCTGGCGGAGCCGGGCGGTCCGGGCTTCACCGAGAAGCAGGTCGAGGCGCTCGCCGCCGAGTACAAGATCAAGGATCTCGACGACAAGGGCGAGGCCATCGAGCGCGACGGCCGTCCGGCTGACAGGTTCCCGGCGCCGTTCGCCAATCCGCTGGCTGCCGCGGCTGCCAATGGCGGCGTCGCGCCGCCGGATCTGTCGACGATTGCCAAGGCGCGCACCTATGAGCGCGGCTTCCCGTGGTGGATCATCGATATCTTCACGCAATTCCAGGAGCAGGGCCCGGATTACATGCACGCGCTGCTGGTCGGTTATGAGGAGCCGCCGCAAGGTTTTGCGATGCCGCCGGGGGGTAACTACAACAAGTACTTCCCCGGTCATGTCATCGCCATGCCGCAGCCGCTCAGCGACGATCAGGTGACCTATGACGACGGCGCGCCCCAGACGCTCGACCAGTACTCGCGCGACGTCTCGGCGTTCCTGATGTGGGCGGCTGAGCCGCACCTGGTGGCGCGCAAGCGTCTCGGCTTCCAGGTCATGATCTTCCTGATCGTGCTCTCGGGCCTCCTGTACTTCACCAAGAAGAAGGTGTGGTCGGCGGCGCACTGAGCCCCGAACACAATATCGAACGCGCAAAGGGCCCCCGACGGGGCCCTTTGTTTTTGTACCGCTGCTGATGGCTGTGATCGCATCGTCCACCGACCGGTGAGTTACGCGCGGGCGGCGTGCAGGGCGCTGCGTCCGCTGCGTTCCGCCTGCCCATAATCCCCGCGCAAGGCCTTTAGGGCCTGCCTTTCGACTTCGATTTCGAATGCCGTCCGGAATCCGAGGCGGCGCAGCACCGGCACCGGCGGGCACCAGCCCTGAACCGCATGCTGGAAAAGAAAGCCGGTCACCAACGCCGGCAAGGCCAGCCAGCGCCGATCGCGAGTTGCTCCGAGAGCGACGCCGAGAAAGGCCAAAGTTGCAGCGTTGGCTTCGATGGCCCGTTCGATGTCCCACTCGTGATCGAGCTGCCGCAAGCGGCGCGGGATTTCCTCGCGATGCCGGCTGTAATAATGCACACGCACAGCCGTTCGATGCCTGATGCGACTGTTGATTTCCTCGCTGGTCTGGTCAGGGACCCGGTTCCGTGAACTCGCCATGTCTCGGCTCCTTGTGGTTTAATAACGACCGCGCGGGACATTTGTTCGCGGCGCTGTGAAAAACAGGAGCGAAGGCACAGTGAGCAAAGCCGTCCTTGGCATTATCGGTGGCTCTGGCATTTACGATCTGCCGGGCCTGGAGAACGTCCGCGAGGAGCGTGTCCATAGCCCCTGGGGTGAGGCATCCGGGGCGTTGCGCATCGGCGATATCGCGGGCCTGCCGGTGGTGTTTCTGCCGCGCCACGACACGGGCCACCGGCTGTCGCCCTCCGACATCAACTATCGCGCCAATATCGATGTCCTCAAGCGGGTCGGCGTCACCGATCTGGTGTCGCTGTCGGCCTGCGGCTCGTTCCGCGAGGACATGCCGCCCGGCACCTTCGTGCTGGTCGACCAGTTCGTCGACCGCACCCACAAGCGCGAGAGTTCGTTCTTCGGCAAGGGCCTGGTCGCCCATGTTTCGATGGCGCATCCGGTGTCACCGCGGCTGCGCGACCGCGTCGCCGCGGCTGCCGTGGCAGAGGGCATCGAGCCGAAACTCGGCGGCACCTATGTCTGCATGGAAGGGCCGCAGTTCTCCACCTACGCCGAGAGCATGACCTACAAGCAGCTCGGCTACTCTGTCATCGGCATGACCAACATGCCGGAAGCCAAGCTCGCCCGCGAAGCCGAGATTTGCTAC
>JAEZEY010000355.1 GCA_023432845.1 Pseudomonadota bacterium | reverse complement strand
CGACATCTCCGACACGCGGGCGAGGCGCTTGATGAACTCGGCCCAGCGTTCGGCGCGCGCCTGCGTTTCCGCCGACACGCCAGACAGCACCAGCGGAATATTGACGTTGATGTTCATCTCGGCGCGGATCGACCGGATCGCGGTGATGAGATCGATCACCCAGCCGATTTCGGCTTCGGCCTTGTCGTCAGTCAGCCCCTCAAGCGTCGACCATTGCGCCAGCGCCAGCAGGCTATCGCGTTGCGGCCCCTGCTCGGCCGTCACCTGCCACAGCTCCTCGGTGATGAAGGGCATGAACGGATGGAGCATCTTGATGATTTCATCGAGCGCCCAGCCCGCCATGGCGCGGGTCTCGTCCTTGGCCGCGCCGTCGGGGCCGGTCAGCAGCGGCTTCGACAGTTCGACATACCAGTCGCAATAGACGTTCCAGACAAAGCGATAGGCGGCATTGGCGGCTTCCGAGAACTTGTACTCGCCGAGCGCGGCCGTCACCTCGCCGAGCGCCTTCTGCGTCTCGTGCGCGATCCAGCGGTTGAGCACTTCCTTCGCGTTCTTGGGATCGAAGCCGGCGACGCGCGCCGCGCCGTTGAATTCGACGAAGCGCGCCGCGTTCCACAGCTTGGTCGCGAAGTTGCGGTTGTTCTCGACGTCCTGCGGACCGAGGCGAATATCATGCGAGGGCGCCACGGCGCGCATCAGGGTGAAGCGCAGCGCGTCGGCGCCGAACTCGTCGATGATGCCGAGCGGATCGACGACATTGCCCTTGGACTTCGACATCTTGGCGCCGGAGGCATCGCGCACCAGGCGGTGGATGTAGACGTCCTTGAAGGGTATCTCGGGCTGCCCCTTGTCATCCTTCATGAAGTGCATGCCTAGCATCATCATGCGGGCGACCCAGAAGAAGATGATGTCGAAGCCCGTGACCAAAGTGCTGGTCGGGTAGAAGCGCTTCAGTTCGTGCGTCTCTTCCGGCCAGCCGAGCGTGGAAAACGGCCACAAACCGGATGAGAACCAGGTGTCGAGGACATCCTCGTCGCGCTTGAGCGCGGTCTTGGCTCCATAGTGCTTGTCGGCCTGAGCCTGCGCCTCGGTTTCGCTCTCCGCGACGAACACCTTGCCGTCCGGTCCGTACCAGGCCGGGATCTGGTGGCCCCACCAGAGCTGACGCGAGATGCACCACGGCTGGATGTTTTCCATCCAGTTGAAATAGGTCGCTTCCCAATTCTTCGGCACGAAGGTCGTGCGGCCGTCGCGCACGGCGGCGATCGCGGGTTTCGCCAGTTCATGCGCGTTGACATACCACTGGTCGGTCAGGAACGGCTCGATAACGACGTTCGAGCGGTCGCCGTGCGGCACGGCGAGACCATGCGGCTCGATCTTCTCGATGAGGCCCTTCTCTTCGAGGCGCGCCACGAGTTGCTTGCGTGCGACAAAGCGGTCCGTGCCGTGCATCGCCAGCGTTTCGTCGAGATCGGCGGAGGCCGGCACGCCTTCAAGGAATGCCTCGTTGCCTTGGAGCGAGAGCTTCGCCTCGATGCTGAAGATGTTGATCTGCGCCAGATTGTGCCTTTTGCCGACCTCGAAGTCGCTGAAGTCGTGCGCCGGCGTGATCTTCACCGCGCCCGAGCCCTTCTCAGGATCGGAATATTCATCGGCGACGATCGGAATTTTGCGCCCAACCAGCGGCAGGATCACGTTCTTGCCGACCAGCGCCTTGTAGCGCTCGTCGTCGGGATGCACCGCAACGCCTGAGTCACCCAGCATGGTCTCCGGCCGGGTCGTCGCGACGACGATATAGGTGGACTTGTCTTCAGGATCGAAGGTCTTGCCTTCGAGCGGATAGCGCAGATGCCAAAGCGAGCCCTTGGTCTCGACCGGCACGACCTCAAGATCGGAGATCGCCGTCAAAAGCTTGGGATCCCAATTGACTAGCCGCTTGTCCTTATAGATCAGTCCTTCGCGATAAAGCTCCACGAAAACTTTAAGAACGGCCTTGGACAGGCCCTCGTCCATGGTGAAGCGCTCACGCGACCAGTCGCACGAGGCGCCAAGGCGCTTGAGCTGATTGACGATGGTGCCGCCGCTCTCGGCCTTCCACGCCCACACCTTTTCCAGAAACTTGTCGCGGCCGATGTCGCGGCGCGTCGGCTCCTGCCGCTCCATCATCTGGCGCTCGACCACCATCTGCGTCGCGATACCGGCATGGTCGGTGCCGGGCTGCCACAGCACGTCCTTGCCGCGCATGCGCTGAAACCGGCACAGCACGTCCTGCAGCGTGTTGTTGAGCGCGTGGCCCATGTGGAGCGAGCCGGTGACGTTCGGCGGCGGGATGACAATGGCGTAGGTTTCGGCCCCGGCGCGCTCCGGCCGGCCGGCCTTGAAGGCCTGCGCTTGTTCCCAGGCCTGCGAGATGCGGCCTTCGACTTCGGACGGCTGATAAGTCTTGTCGATCATGCGCTTTTGGGGGTCGGAATTTGTTTCGATCGGTGCGATTGGGCGGCTACAAAGCCTGCCACGCCACCGGGTGTCAACTTTGACCGACAGTCCCTCGCCTGCCGCGCCGCAACCGGCCGGCGGCGCCACCAGAGCCATCACCCTTCTGGCCACCGCCTCCTTCGCGGCGCAGGCCATGGTGCGCTCGACCGACTCGCTGTTGCCGCAGATCGCAGCCGACCTCGACGCCACGGTCGGCGCCACTTCCATGATCGTGACCCTGTACCTGCTGGCGCACGGTTCGGTGCAACTCATCATCGGCCCGATCGGCGACCGCTACGGCAAATATCTGTGCGTGACGCTGGCCGCCGGCTTCGCGGCGCTGATGGTGGTGGCCTGCGGACTCGCCACCAGCCTGCCTGCCCTGGTCGCGGCGCGGCTCGCCTGCGGGGTCGCCACCGGCTGGATCATCCCGCTGTCGCTGGCCTTCATCGGCGACGTCATTCCGGTGGCGCGGCGCCAGCAGGTGCTCGGCTCGTTCCTCTCCGGGCAGATCCTCGGCCAGATGTTCGGCCAGGCGGCGAGCGGTGTGCTCGGCGACTATTTTGGCTGGCGCAACGTGTTCTTCATCCTCGCTGCGCTGCTGGCCATATCGACCGCCTGCCTCGTGTTCGAACTGATCCGCAATCCGCTGACGCGCGGACATGATAGTTCGGGCAAAGGCGGCCCGGGCTTCGTCGAGGGCTACCGGATCGTACTGAGTTCGCCCTGGGCGCGCCGCGTGATCTTTGCCGCCTTTGTCGAGAGCGCCGCGATGTTCGGTGCGCTGACTTATGTCGGCGCCTATCTGCACAGCCGCTTCGATGTCTCGTTCACTTTGGTCGGGCTGTTCGTCGCCGCTTTCGCGATCGGCGGCCTCGTTTACAGCCTGTCGGTGCGAGCGCTGGTGCCGCGGCTCGGCCAGATCGGACTGTCGCGAACCGGCGGTTTCCTGCTGTGCGGTTCGTTCCTGCTGTTGGCGGTTACGCCGTTCTACGGCCTGGCGCCGCTCGCCACCGCCGGCATCGGGCTGGGCTTCTACATGCTGCACAATACGCTGCAGATGAACGCCACGCAGATGGCGCCGCAGGCGCGCGGCACTGCCGTCGCCATCTTTTCCTCGGCGCTGTATCTCGGCCAGACCGCGGGGGTCGCGGTGTTCGCGCTGATCTACGACCGCTTCACCGCAGTGCCGACCTTTGTCGTCGCGGCAGCGTTGCTGCTGTGGCTGGGACTATGGGTATCACGGCACCTGACGCGTCGCGCGGCGGCGGGTGTTTAACGATCCGGTTTAGCGGCCGCCACGCGAAACGCGTTCGATCTCGGCGCGCACGATACGCTCGACCAGGCCCGGCAGGTTGTCGTCCAGCCAGCCCTTGAGCATCGGCCGCAGCATTTCCTTGACCAGGTCTTCCAGGGTGCGGGCATTGTTGCCGAGCACGGTATTGGCGAGCGAACTGAAGGCCTGATCGACCGCCGCCTGCGTCGCGTTCGACATCAGGCCGCTATCCTGCATCGGCGGCGCCGGCATGCGTGGCGCTGCCGGCGGCGGCTCGGCGTTGCCCTCGGCGAAAACGATGTCGGAGGCAGCGTCGATGGTGCGGAAAGCGGGCGACGGCGGGGGCGCCGTCATCGCCTCGGTGAGATCGAGGACATCGGCAGCCGGCGGCGCGACCGGCGGCGGCGGCGGTGGCGGTGCTTTGGCAACGGGAGCGACGTCGACACTTGCGAGCATGGCGTCGATGTCAGCC
>JAEZEY010000346.1 GCA_023432845.1 Pseudomonadota bacterium | reverse complement strand
CATCACGCAGCGCCTCGGCACGCCGGAGCTGCTGGCGCGCGTCCTGGCCGGGCGCAATGTCGAGGTCGATGAGGTCGAGGCCTATCTAGATCCCACGGTGAAGAACCTGATGCCCGACCCGTCGGTGCTCACCGCGATGGACGCGGCGGCGACGCGGCTGGCCGATGCGGTTCAGCACAATGAGAAGGTGGCGATCTTCGGCGATTACGACGTCGATGGCGCGACCTCGTCGGCGCTGCTGGCGCGCTATCTGCGCCACTGCGGCCTCGAGCCGATCGTCCACATTCCCGATCGCATCTTCGAAGGCTACGGCCCGAACGCCGACGCCATCCGCTCCTTCGCCGAGCGCGGCGCGACGTTATTGGTGACCGTCGATTGCGGCACCACCAGCCATGTGGTGCTCACGGAAGCGGCGGCGCTCGGCCTGCAAAGTATCGTACTCGACCATCATCTGGCGGACGAAGTGCTGCCGCCGGCGGTGGCGGTGGTCAACGCCAATCGCGCCGACGATATTTCGGGGCTCGGTTATCTCGCCGCCTGCGGCATCGTGTTCATGACGTTGGTGGCGCTGACGCGGGAATTGCGCCGCCGAGGTTATTTCGACGCGCGGCCGGCCCCCGACCTGTTGTCGATGCTCGATCTGGTGGCGCTCGGCACCGTGGCCGACGTCGTGCCGCTCAAGGGGCTGAACCGCGCCTTTGTCGCCAAGGGTCTCATTGCCATGCGGCGTCGGGATCAAGTTGGGCTGACCGCGCTGATGGACGCGGCGCGGCTCAATGGCCCGCCCGAGGCCTTTCATCTCGGATTTCTGCTGGGCCCGCGCATCAATGCCGGCGGTCGCATCGGCCGCGCGGATCTCGGGGCAAAGCTGATGCTGGAGGACGACGCCACTGAAGCCGCGCGCATCGCCGTCGAGCTCGACCGCCTCAATCACGAGCGCCGCGCCATTGAGGTGGCGGCCGTTGAACAGGCCGAAGCCGAAGCATTGGCCGCGCTCGGCCTGGACGAGAAGGGCGCGGTGGTCGTCACCGCGCAGGCCGGCTGGCATCCGGGCGTCGTCGGCCTCGTTGCGGCGCGGCTGAAAGAGCGCTTCGGCCGGCCCGCTTTCGCGATTTCGCTGGAGCCCGGCGGCACCGGCACCGGGTCGGGCCGTTCGATCGCCGGCGTTGATCTCGGCCGCGCCGTGCGCGAGGCCGTGCATCACGGCCTGCTGGTGAAAGGGGGCGGTCACCCCATGGCGGCGGGTATCACCGTGCGCAAGGACGGCCTCGGGCCATTCCGCGCCTTCATGGAAGAGACCTTGTCGGAGGCAGTCGAGGCGGCGCGCCGTGAGACCGCGCTCAAGATTGACGGCGCGGTCAGCGCCGGCGCGGTCAATCCCGAACTGTGCGCGCTGCTGGCGAAAGCCGGGCCCTACGGCGCCGGCAACCCCGAGCCGGTGCTGGTACTGCCGTCGCATCAACTGACTTATGTCGACAAGGTCGGCGACAACCACATTCGCGCGCGCTTCAAGTCGGGCGATAGCCAGTTCGTCAATGGCATCTGTTTCCGCTGCGTCGGCACGCCGCTCGGCCAGGCGCTGCTCGACAATCGCGGCCGGTCGATGCATGTCGCCGGCTATCTCAGCGTCGATCGCTGGCAGGGCGTCGAGCGCGTGCAGATGCGGATCGTGGATGTGGCGGTGGCGTAACGCTCTGTAGCCGGATTTCGTTGCGCTCACCCAGGCTACGAAGACCTTACTTTCTTGTATCCCTCTAACGCGGCCTTCCTTGCCTCATCGTGATCGACGATGGGCTTGGGGTAGGTCTTGCCGAGTGCCACACCCGCAGCCTTGAGCGTTTCGTCATCCGCCTTCCACGGCGCGTGGATCAACTTGTCCGGCAGATTCGACAATTCCGGGCACCAGCGCCGCACATAGTCGCCGTTCGGATCGAACTTCTCGCCCTGAGCGACCGGATTGAAGATGCGGAAATAGGGCGAGGCATCTGCGCCGGAGCCCGCCACCCACTGCCAGCCGGCGGCATTGTTGGCGAGGTCGGCATCAAGCAAGGTATCCCAGAACCATTTTTCGCCGAGCCGCCAGTCGAGCCGCAGGTGTTTGATGAGGAAGCTCGCCGCGATCATGCGCACGCGATTGTGCATGAAGCCGGTGTGCCAGAGTTCGCGCATGCCGGCATCGACCAGCGGATAGCCGGTCTGGCCACGCTGCCAGGCTTTGAGATCGGCCTGGCTGGTGCGCCACGGATAGGCGTCGAAAGCTGTGCGCCAGTTCGCATCCGGCAATGTGGGGAAATGATAGATCAGGTGGTAGGCGAATTCGCGCCAGCCGATCTCGCTCATGAATTTGGCAATTCCGGCGCGTTTCGGCTTGTCGTCCTGGTAAGCGGCGAGGCGCGCAAAAATCTGCCGCGGCGAGATTTCGCCGAAGTGCAAATGCGATGACAGCCGCGAGGTCGCCGGCCTGTCGGGCCGGTCGCGCAGTTCGCCATAGTTGGCGAGGGCCTCGGCGATGAATTGCTCGAAGCGGTTGAGGGCGCCTTGTTCGCCGGGCGTCCAGAGTTCGGCGAAACCCTTGGCCCAGTCCGGCTTCACCGGCAGCAGCTTCCAGTCGTCTAGTCTCTCGCTCGAGGCAAGCTGCTGCGCGTCGATTTTCTTCGGCTTTCGCACAGGCGCCGCGAAGCCGCGCGACTGCGCCGCTCGCCAGTAGGGGGTGAACACCTTGTACGGTCCACCGCCACCAGTCTGGATGTCCCACGGCTCGTTGAGCAGCGCGGCGCTGAAGCTCTCCGCCACCACGCCGACTTTCTTGAAACGTTCCTTGACTGCGGAATCGCGTTTGATGGCATGCGGCTCGTAGCAACGATTCCAGAACATGGCGGTTGCGTTGGCTTCCGCAACGAGCTTCGGCAGGAGCGTCTTCGGATCGCCGCGATACAGCGACAGCGCGCCCAGGTCCTCGCGCAGTGCTTCGAGACTGTGATGCAGCCACCACAGGCTGGCCGCGCCGGGCCGCCACGCCTTGTCGGTATCGTCGAGAATGAAAACGGGTACGACGCGGCCGCGCGCAGCCGCGGCGGCGAGGGCGGGATTGTCGCGCAGCCGCAAGTCCTGGCGGAACCACAGAAGCGTCGTCATGCGCCTGTTATACGCAGGCACAACGCTTTTAGGTCAGGTGGCAGCAGAATTACTGATTGAGAAGGGCAGCCCGGCTTGCGGCCGGTATGACGCGGCGCGACGGTTTGCGCTCGACGACGATGGTGCGCGGTGCGGCGGACGAACCAGTGAACACCACGGACTTGTTCGGCTCCTTGCGGGCCGGCGCCATCTTCTGAATCTCGGCGCGCACCTGGTCGACGGGCAGGCCCATCAGGGCGGCGGCGAATTCGGCCTGCTGGTCGAGATCCTCGATAAACCCTTTCGCGGCCTCAATGGCCTCGGTCAAGGTCGGCTTTTCCTGGCGCACGCGGCGCTTGCCGTACTTTGTGTTCCAGGTGTCTTTGTTGTTTTTGCTCATTATTTCGCCCCGGGCGCTCTGAATCGGCGGCACTATGGCGCATCTTGTGCGACGCAGCAAATCAACCCTGCCCCTCCTCAAATGGGGGAGTGCCGCCGAACGTTCCAGCGTCTGGCGAAAAATTTTATCAAACGCCATCCAGGCACCTCGAACAATTCTCGACAGGTAGTTTGGTACCAAAGTGGTGATACTTGGCGCGTGGCAATTGCTTGTCGGTCGCGGCGGGGCCAACAATCGCCCCGGCGCTGTCATTCACGTCAGGGGACCGACCACGATGTTTGAGGAATTCAAGAAATTCGCGCTGCGCGGCAACGTCGTCGATCTTGCCGTCGGCGTCATCATCGGCGCGGCCTTCGGCTCGATCGTGTCGTCGCTAGTCGCCGACATCATCAATCCGATCATCGGCGCGATCAGCGGCGGGCTCGATTTCTCCAACTACTACATTCCGCTGTCGTCAAAGGTTCAGACCGGCCTCGCTTACGCCGACGCCAAGAAGCAGGGCGCGGTGCTCGGCTGGGGCCAGTTCGTCACCGTGGCGATCAATTTCCTCATTATCGCCTGGGTGCTGTTCATCGCCATCAAGGGTATCAACCGGCTCAAGCGCGAGGAGCCGCCTGCGCCGCCCCCGGCGCCGACCGAGGAGGTCAAGCTGCTCGCCGAGATCCGCGACGCCATCAAGGCGAAATAAAATCGCGGTTTCCTAGCGCCGCAGCATGCCGCCGAGCGTGCCGCGCACGATGGCGCGGCCAATCGTGCTGCCTGTGCGGCCGCCGAGCGACTTGCCGAGATCAGCGGCAATTTGTCCGGCGACGCGATTGGTCACGGTGCGCGTGACTTCGCGGGCGATGGTTTGCGTCGTGCTCAGCCTCTGGCCACGGGCGCGATTGGTGCCAAGTAGGCCGCCGAGAAAGCCGCCGATGCCGCCGAGAATGCCACCGCCGCCGGCCGGGGCTTGTTCCGCCTGAGCGGCTGCCGCCGCTTCGGCCTCGGCGCGGGCCTGTAGCATTTCGTAGGCAGAATCGGAATCGACGGCACTGTCGTATTTGCCCTTCAGCGGGCTCGCCCGGATGACTCTTTCTCGCTCTTCCGAAGTGATGACGCCGAGCCTGGCCGATGGCGGGCGGATCAGCGCGCGATCGACGAGAGCCGGCACGCCATTGCCTTCGAGAAACGATACCAGAGCTTCGCCCTTGCCGAGCTCGGTGATGACCTGCGCGGTGTTGAGCTTGGGATTGGGCCGAAAGGTCTCGGCCGCCGCCTTCACCGCTTTCTGATCGCGCGGCGTGAAGGCGCGCAATGCGTGCTGCACGCGGTTGCCCATCTGGGCCAGCACCTTGTCCGGCACGTCCAGCGGGTTCTGCGTGACGAAGTAGACGCCGACGCCCTTGGAGCGGATCAGCCGTACGACCTGCTCAATCTTGTCGAGTAGCGCCTTCGGGGCGTCATTGAACAACAGATGCGCCTCGTCGAAGAAGAACACCAGCTTCGGCTTGTCGGGGTCGCCAACTTCGGGCAGTTCCTCGAATAGTTCGGACAACAGCCACAGCAGGAAAGTGGCGTAGAGCCGGGGGCTCTCCATCAGCTTTTCGGCGGCGAGGATGTTGACGTAGCCGCGGCCGTCGCGATCGGTCTTCATGAAGTCGGTGAGTATTAGCGCCGGCTCACTGAAGAACCTGGCGCCGCCCTGGTTTTCGAGCACGAGAAGCTGGCGCTGGATGGCGCCGATCTTGGCCTTGGACACGTTGCCGTAGACCGTCGTTAACTCCGCCGCGCGCTCGGCGATGTGGGACAGAATGGCGCGCAGATCCTTGAGATCGAGCAGCAAGAGGCCCTGTTCGTCGGCGATCCGGAAGGCGATATTGAGTACGCCTTCCTGCGTGTCGTTGAGGTCGAGCAGGCGGGAGAGCAGCAGCGGCCCCATCTCGGAAATGGTGGCGCGTACCGGATGGCCCTGTTCGCCGAACAGATCCCAGAACACGACGGGGAACTGGTCCGGCTGGTAGTCGAGGCCCATGCCCTTGGCGCGCGAGACGAAGGCTTCCTTCGCTTCGCCCACCTCGGCGATACCGGCGAGGTCGCCCTTGATGTCCGCGGCGAAGACGGGGATGCCAGCGGCGGAGAAGCCCTCGGCCAGCACCTGCAAGGTGACAGTCTTACCGGTGCCGGTGGCGCCGGTGACGAGGCCGTGCCGGTTGGCGAGCTTCAGCGTCAGATATTGGAGGTTCTCGCCCTTGCCGACAAAAATCTTGCCCTGCTGCTCGATCGCCGACATTGCCATGCACTCCGCTGCGTTGCGTTATCCGCCACTATTGGCAATGGCGAGGTCCCGTCAACAGGGCAGGATAGGAGGCGACGGTTCAGCGCTTGCGCTGCTTGCGGCAGAAGACGTCGTAGACGGCGCCGATGACCACGCGCGCTTCCTCGCTGGCGAGGCTGTAGTAGATGGTCTTGCCGTCGCGCCGCGTCGTTACCAGCCCGTCACCGCGCAGCCGCGCAAGTTGCTGCGACACGGTCGGCTGACGGAGCGCCAGAATGTCCTCGAGCTCGCTGACCGACTTCTCGCCCTCGGCAAGAATGCACAGGATCATCAGCCGGCTTTCGTGCGCCAGCGCCTTGAGAAATTCGGCCGCGCGCTTGGCGTTGCCCGCCATGCGGTCGATGTCGGGCGGGCGCGAGGTGGTGTCGAGTTGTTGCAGGTCCATCGACATATCCAGTTGCGGCGACGGCGCCGGTGCGCGCTATCTATAGGGCGTAGCGACGGATGAGGCTACCTTTGTTACCACCAAGCGCTTTAAAAACTCAGTTCACTTGCCGTTGTTCACTGCCCGTTCCGGTCTGATCGAGCTTCTTCAGAAGCATTCCCAGCAGGCCCCAGAAGTGGTCCTCGCCAGGGTAGCCGCGAATCCGGCCGACTTCGCGGCCGCCGTCGACCAGCACGAATACCGGCGTGTATCGCTCGGTCTCGATGAAGCCCAACTCGGCCGGCAGCGCTTTGCTGCTGTCCACCCGGCGCAGCGGCGCGCGACGGCCTTCCTCGGTCTTGGCGTAAATAGGTCCGATCTCCGCATTGAAGCGGGCGCACCACATGCAGCCGGCATCCTCGAACATCACCAGCTCCGCCGCGCGCGCCGGGACGGCGGCCAGTGCCACGCCGGTCAGCGTCGCCAGAACCAGAGATTTCGCCATGCGAGACAGGTGGGGCACGACGGGCCCTTCGTTGGAAACGGTGGAAAAGCGCGCGCGGACCGCACTGTAATCCTATATCACAAAAGTCGAATATGTCGAAGAGGGGTGCCTCTGATGAGTCTCGACGTCACGGCGGGTGGCGCCTTCATCGCGGGGCTATTGTCCTTTGCCTCGCCCTGCGTCCTGCCGCTGGTGCCGCCTTACCTTGCTTACATGGGCGGCGTGTCGGTGTCCGAGTTGCGCGACGGCGATAGTGGCGGTGCGCGCTGGCGGGTGCTGGCCGCGGCCGTGGCCTTCGTGGCCGGCTTTTCTGCTGTCTTCGTCGCCCTGGGGGCTACGGCTTCGGTGATCGGCCAGGCGGTCAGCGCCTGGCTCGGCGTGCTGGGCTATGTAGCCGGCACTCTCATCATCGTCATGGGGCTGCATTTCCTCGGTATCTTCCGCATTGGCTTGCTTGATCGCACCGCCCGCGTCGGCGTGTCGCAGAAGCCGGCGGGTCTGGCCGGCGCCTTCGTAATCGGGCTCGCCTTCGGCTTCGGCTGGAGCCCTTGCGTCGGGCCAGTCCTCGCGGCGATCCTCCTGATCGCCGGCGCGTCGGAGAGCGCCGGTGAGGGGGCGCGGCTCCTGTTCATTTATTCGCTCGGAATCGGCGTGCCATTTCTGGTCGCAGCCGCCTTCGCCGGTTCCTTCATGCGATGGACCGCGCGGAACCGGACGCGTCTGGCGCTGATCGAAAAGGCGATGGGCGCCTTCCTGATTGTGGCGGGCGCACTGATCTTCACCGGACAAATGTCGGCCATCGCATACTGGCTCATCGAGACGTTCCCGGCCTTGGGGAAAATCGGCTGAGGCGCTTCGCCTTCTGGCATCGCCGGACGGCCTCCGCTAAGGTCGGCGCGTTTGAACGTCGAGGGCCCTGAATGATGCTGACGACTGCCGTGACGCGCCTTGCCGCGCCCGCCATGCTTTCCAGCTTCCTTGCTGCCACGCTGTCGTCCGTGTTGCTCATCCTGCCTGGTCTGGCGCCCGCCGTGGCGCAGGAAGAAAAAGTCCTCAACGTGTACAACTGGAGCGACTATGTCGCGCCGGACACGATCGCCAATTTCGAAAAAGAGACCGGCATCAAGGTCAATTACGACGTCTACGATTCCAACGACATTCTCGAGACCAAGATCTCGGTCGGCAAGTCGGGCTACGACGTCGTGTTTCCTTCGGCGTCGCCGTTCTTCGCGCGCCAGGTCAAGGCCGGGCTGTACCAGAAGCTCGACCTGTCGAAGATTCCCAACGCCAAGGGCGTCGATCCCAAGGTGATGGAGCGCTTGGCCGGTGCCGATCCTGGCAACGCCTATGGCCTGCCTTACATGATGGCCGGCACCGGCGTCGGCTACGTCAAGAGCAAGATCGACAAGCTGTTGCCGGACGCGCCGATCGGCAGCCTCGCCATGCTGTTCGATCCCAAGACGGTGGCCGCGCTCAAACCCTGCGGGGTCACCGTGCTTGATGCGCCGGAAGAGGTGCTGCCGGCGGCGATGTCCTATTCAGGCAAGAGTCCGCTCAGTGTCTCGACCGACGACCTCGAGGCGGCCGGCAAGACCGTGCTCGCCGCGCGACCGTCGTATCGCTACATCCACTCGTCGAGCTACATCAACGATCTGGCCAATGGCGCGATTTGCGTCGCGCAGGGTTATGCCGGCGACCTCTTCCAGGCCCGCAAGCGTGCTCAGGAGGCCAAGAGCGGAGTCGAGATCGGCATCTTCCTGCCGAAGGAGGGCGCGGCTTTCAACATCGACGTCATGGCGATCCCGAAGGACGCACCGCATCCTGACAACGCGCACAAGTTCATCAATTACATTCTGACACCGAAGGTGGTCGCCGACATCACCACGGAAGTGGGCTATGCGAACGCGGTGCCGGCATCGCTCGAATTCGTGCCGGCCGAGATCAGGAACGATCCGGTCGTGTTTCCGTCGGAGGATGCCAAGCTGTACACGCCGGTGCTGGCGACGCCTGCCTACGAGCGGGCGCGCAACCGGCTGTGGACCCGCATCAAAGCCGGGAAATGATGACGGCGAGCAGTGTGGCGCAAGGGACGCCCGCTATCAAAATCGAAGGTGTCGCGAAGTCCTTCGGCGGCGTGTCGGCGGTGGCGAATGTCACCCTCGACATCGCGCGTGGCGAATTCTTCTGTCTGGTCGGGGCCTCCGGCTCCGGCAAGACAACGTTGCTGCGGCTGATCGCCGGCTTCGAAACGCCGGACAGCGGCCGTATCCTCATCGACGGCGAGGATATGAGCG
>JAEZEY010000236.1 GCA_023432845.1 Pseudomonadota bacterium | reverse complement strand
CGCCACGCACCCGCCCGCCAGGAGGACGAGGCCGAGCGCGAGGCCCGCTCGGCTACTGACGCCGGACACCGTCGTTCCTGGCGATCGATCCTGGCGCCCGGGCCGGGTCGACCGCCGCCGCAGAGGCAGCTGCACCGGCCCCGTCCTCCACGAGCCGGGCGGCGATCACGGGGCGATCGAACCGCAGCGCGAAGATGAAGGTGTTCGGCTGTCCCAGCGCAGCACCGTCGGTCACGTCCGGCTCAGCCAGGCTCCAGACGTCCGCGTCGACCAGCCCGATGGCCCTCTCGGCTGAGGCGGAGCTCGCTGCGGCCCCGTAGAACATGGTGAAGGAGTACGACTCGCCGGGGTCGATCTCCGGCAGCGCGATGTCGAAGAGTGCGCCGTGGTCAGCCGGCCCGAAGTCCGTGAACAGCCCGCGGGCACCGAGGTCGGTCGCGGAGACGCGAGGGTCGGCCTGCGCGAAGCCGTCGTTCGTCGCGTTGACGATCTCGGGCGGGAGGACGTCGTCGCGAGCCCCGATCGTCACGAACTCGCTGAACGCCGTCGGCTCCACGTCCCAGTCCATCACCCTCCGGTACGTCGGCGAGAGGGGGCCGTAGTAGCCGCCGGTGGCGAGCGCGTGCCAGCTCGTGGTGTTGGCGACCGTCACCCGGACCTCGTAGAGGTTGGCGGTCTCGGCGGCAGGGTAGAAGTCGTGCGTCACGGTGAACGCCCCGTGGCCGGCCGTGACGACCGAGGTGCCCTCCCGGGCGTCGAACGCCGCCCGCTGGAGCTCCAAGCCCTGGGCCCCGCCCCACGACTGGTTCGCCGATCCGCCGAGACCGCGGGCGACGTCCGCGATGCCCCAGCCCTCGCACTCGCATCCAGGTGACAGCGCGTCGGCGTTGGTGAGCTGGTACCGCAGCCCGACGGTCGTCGTGCCGGTGCCCGACGACGCGTCGAACCCGCTCGCGTTGAGCTGGCCCTCGCGCTTGACGCCCAGGCGGACGATCCCGTTGGTGATCGTGGTGTCCACGCGGTCACCCACCTCGATGACGACCTTGCCCTCCGCGGCCCGCGTCATGCTGGTGCTCGCGACGACGACCGAGAGCCCGTCGCACACCGCCGGGTCGTAGACGAACGTCAGGCCGGGGGCGGTCGTGCACAGCTCGGGTCCCGACTGGGGGTCCCGGTCGTACCGCGCGAGGGGCAAGACCCGAACACCCAGCTCGCCTTCGGTCGGCACGACCTCGACGGAGACCGTCACGGCTTGGGACTCCCGCACGTCCACCTCGAGCAGCTCCGCCCCGCCCGGCCCCACGGCCACGTCGAGCACCGCGCTGTCGCCCTGCCACAACCGCTCCGTGCGAGACACGGGACGGTTCTGCCCGACGCCCTCGTACGGTGCCCGGTCGAGGGTGTCCGCGAGCTCTCCCCGCCACAGGTCCGTGTCGGCCTGGTCCGCGCCCGAGCCTACGAGGTCGAGCAGGTACAGGTCCCGCCACATCTCCGGCAGGCGCACCTCGACGTTGTCGACCGTGCTGCGGAAGGCGGCCGGCACGTTGCCGGTGCGGTCGAGCTCCTCCCAGAGGGCACGGACGCCCACCACGCCCTTCTTGGCCTCCACCCACTCAAGGACCGGGAACGCGCCGTACTGCCGACCGCTCGACACCGTCCACATCATCAGGTCGGCGGTCGGATCGTCGAGGAACACCTCGACGTTGCGGTAGTACGTGCGCACGTCGTTGTCCGAGTAGTTCCACGGCCGGCTCGCCATGATCTGGTGGGCGCCCCACTCGGCGGTCGCCTCCATCAGCCAGCCGATCCGCCTCAGGCGGTCGTTCACCGGGCCTACGGTGTCCCCCAGGTCCAGATACCTGTACTGGTACTGGTGCACGAGCTCGTGGCCGGAGGTCGCGGCGATCTCCGTGTCGTCCCGGTTGAGGCGGATCACTCTGTTGGGCAGCGAGATGGCGCGGCCATCGAAACCACCCGAGCCCACGTAGGCGTCGACGCCGCCGATCCCCTGCCAGCCGAGCGTGCCTTCCATGTGGTCCTGTGCGTCACGGAAACCGACGGCGGCGTCGTGGATCCGGCCGGGGAGCTCACCGGACGCCACGGGCGCGAAGTCGCCGCTGTGCCACAGCACGCGGACCGCACCGGTCCGGACCTCGCAGTCGTAGTGCAGGCTGAGGAAGAGGAAGCGGCGTCCGCACGTCGGCGAGCCGATGGACGTGCTCGCGGCAGCGACCGCCGTCGCGGGCGCGAGGGACTCCGCAGCCGCCGCGTCGAGGGACTCCGCGGTCACCGCGAGCCGCGCCGTGTCGGCGCCGTCCAGGGCATCCAGGTCGACGGGGGTGATCCACTCCTGCACCTGAGCCTGCGTCGCCTCGCTCGTCGCGGGCAGCGTCTGCAGCGCCTGCCATGTCCAGATGGTGACCTCGTCGGAGGTCAGCTCGCCCGCGTAGCGGCTCGACCCGCCCGCGATGCCGAGGGCGACACGGATGCCCTCGAGCACGTACGTGTCGAGGTCGATCCGGCCGGCCTGCAGGTCGAGGTCGAGGCGGTGCAGTGGTCCGCCGCTGTTGTCGACGATGACCGGCAGCACCGCGCGGGCGGTGTTGCCTCCGCGGTCACGGACCTCGGCGACCAGCGGCTGCTCGCCGTCGAAGAGGGCGCGGGTGTCCACCCGGAACGAGAACGGCGGGGCGGTGGTCGCCGCGACGAGCTGTCCGCCGATCGTCACGCTCACCTCGTC
>JAEZEY010000177.1 GCA_023432845.1 Pseudomonadota bacterium | reverse complement strand
GATCACGGCAGCGGCGTCATGGTGGCGCGGACGTGGCCGCGATCAGTTGGCTTTGACCAGCGGGCAACCGCCTTCATTGAGCGGACGGAAGGCCTTGTCGGCCGGGATCGTATTCACGATCTTGAACAGATCCCAGTCGCCCTTCGACTCTGTGGGCGACTTCACCTGCAGCAGAACGAGCGGGTGGACGGCGCGGCCGTCGGCCCGGATTTCGACCTTGCCGTAGACCGGCTCGTCCGCCGGCGTTGCCTTCATGGCATCGACCACCTTCTTGCCGTCGGCCGGCGAGCCGACTTTGTCGACGGCCTTAAGGTAGGCGAGCGTCGCCGAATAGACGCCGGCCTGCATGTGGTTCGGATACATCTTCTTGTTGTGGCGGGCGGCGTAGCGCTTGGCGAAGTCGCGCGCGCCGTCGCTCTGGTCCCAGTACCAGGCATTGATGGCGCCGAGGCCCTGCGCCGTCTGCAGGCCGATGGCCGGCACGCTCTGCAGATCGAAGATCAGCGCCACGACCTTCTGCTTCTCGCCGATCCGGAAGTCGGCGGCCTGCTTGATGGTGTTGACAGTGTCGCCGCCGGCATTGGCAAGCAGGACCACGTCGGCTTTGGACGCCTGCGCCTGCAGCAACGCAGACGAGAAGTCGTTGGTGCCGAGCGGCAGACGGATCGATCCGACGATCTTGCCGCCGGAGGCGTTGATCTCGTCGGTGGCCTGTTTCTCGAGGTCATGACCGAAAGCGTAATCGGCGGTGATGAAGAAGAACGTCTTGGCGCCCTGCGCCAGCACGCCCTTGGCGGTGCCGTGACCGAAGGCCCAGGTGTCGTAAGTCCAGTGCACGAAGTTCGGCGAGCACTTCGCCCCGGTGAGCAGCGCCGTGCCGGCGCCGGAGCCGATCACGACTTTGTTCTTCTCGCGGCCGATGTCGGAAACCGCGAGCGCGACGGCCGAGTTAGGCAGGTCAACGACCATGTCGACGCCTTCGGTGTCGAACCAGCGGCGCGCGATGGCGGCGCCGATGTCCGGCTTGTTCTGGTGGTCGGCCGAGATCACCTCGACCTTGCGCTTCGATGTCTTGTTGAATTCCTCGACCGCCATTTGCGCCGCGAGCACGGAGCCCGGGCCCTGGAAGTCGGAGTAGACGCTCGACATGTCGTTCATGACGCCGATGCGCAGAGTGCCGTTCTGCTCGGCCAGCGCCGGCGTCGCGGCCAGCACGCCAAGCAAGGCCGCGGTCTTAATCGCTTTCAGCATGGGGTCCTCCCGAAGGTGATTGTGCGGGGATCGTTGGTTCGGCCGCCGCTAGCCACAATGCTGGCAGGGGACGGGCGTCCGGTCAATATTGTTGTCTAGGACAACAATATTCTTACAAGCGTCGTTGCTGCCGCGGACCGCTGGGGCATAGCATTCCGATGCCGGTCGAATGGGCAAAAGGATCGGCTGCCCACCGCGCTGGCGGTCGCTCGCGCGATCGTCGGGTGGTCTCAGGTTTGTTTGACCGTCCGGGAGGTGGAGCCTAAAACCGCCGCCTTCGCCGTCACGCCTATAGGGAATGGAACATGCAGGACGTCTTCATTTGCGACGCGGTTCGTACGCCGATCGGCCGTTACGGCGGCTCGCTCGCCAAGGTTCGCACCGATGACCTCGCCGCCATCCCGATCAAGGCCCTGACGGCGCGCAACCCGAAGGCGGATTGGGAGAAGCTCGAGGAAGTGATCTTCGGCTGCGCCAACCAGGCCGGTGAGGACAACCGTAACGTCGCCCGCATGGCCGCACTGCTGGCGGGCCTGCCGGCCTCGGTGCCGGGCGTCACGGTGAACCGGCTTTGCGCCTCGGGTCTCAATGCGGTGGGTGACGCCGCCCGCGCCATCCGCTGCGGCGAGATGGACTTCGCCATTGCCGGCGGTGTCGAGTCGATGACCCGCGCGCCCTTCGTGCAGGGCAAGGCGACGGAAGCCTTCTCGCGCTCGGCTGAAATCTACGACACCACCATCGGCTGGCGTTTCATCAATCCATTGATGAAAGCGCAGTACGGCGTCGATGCGATGCCGGAGACCGGCGAGAACGTCGCCGAGGACTATCAGGTGTCGCGCGCCGACCAGGACGCCTTCGCCTGGCGCTCGCAGCAGAAGGCCGGCAAGGCCATCGCCGCCGGCTATTTCGACAAGGAGATCGTGCCGGTCGAGATCGCCGGCCGCAAGGGCGAGACCGTGAAGGTCGACAAGGACGAGCATCCGCGTCCTGACACGACGATGGAGCAACTCGCCAAGCTCAAGACGCCGTTCCGCAATCCCGGCACCGTCACGGCGGGCAACGCCTCGGGCGTCAATGACGGCGCGGCGGCGCTGATACTGGCGTCGGCCGCCGCGGCGAAAGCGCATGGCCTCACGCCGCGCGCACGTATCCTTGGCATGGCATCCGCTGCCGTCCCACCGCGCGTGATGGGCATCGGCCCCGTGCCCTCGACGCAGAAGCTGATGACGCGGCTCGGCCACAAGATTTCCGACTATGACATTATCGAACTCAATGAGGCTTTTGCCTCGCAATCGCTTGCTGTCATGCGGCAGTTGGGACTTCCTGACGATGCCGAACACGTCAATCCGCATGGCGGTGCGATCGCACTCGGTCATCCGCTCGGCATGTCCGGCACGCGTCTGGCATTGACGGCGGTGCATGGGCTGGAGGAAAAGGCAGGAAAGCTCGCGCTTGCCACCATGTGTGTCGGTGTCGGCCAGGGTGTGTCTCTGGCGATCGAGCGCGTTTAATCGAGAGGGGATCACCAGGGTGGCGTTGATTTATCCGACCAAGAGCCTCGAGAATTTCCCGAAGCATCTCACGCCGAACTACAAGAGCACGGTCAAGCGGTCGCCGACCAAGCCGCTGATGATCATTCCGCACACTTTGTCGGAGCTGACCGGCCCGGTCTACGGCCACAACGCGGTGCAGGAAGGCGACAACGACCTGACCGGGCAGCACGCCGGCGCGCCGCTCGGCGAGCGCATCATCGTACACGGCCAGGTGCTCGACGAGGACCGCCGCCCGGTGAAGAGCGCGCTGGTCGAAATATGGCAGGCCAACGCCTGCGGCCGCTATGTGCACAATGTCGATCAGCATCCCGCGCCGCTCGATCCGAACTTCACCGGCGCGGGCCGCACCATTACCGACGACAATGGCTACTACAAATTCATCACCGTGAAGCCCGGCGCCTATCCGTGGGGCAATCATCCCAACGCCTGGCGTCCGAACCATATCCACTTCTCCGTGTTCGGCCACTCCTTCGTGTCGCGCCTCGTCACGCAGATGTATTTCCCGGGCGACTATCTGTTTCCCTACGATCCGATCTTCAATTCGGTCACCGACGAGAAGGCGCGCAACCGCATGGTGGCGTCGTTCGATCTGGAGAACACGGTGCCGGACTGGGCGCTGGCCTTCAAATTCGACATCGTGCTGCGCGGCCGCGAGGCCACGCCGCCCGACAGCGACGATCATCACTGAGACAGGCGCGCGCGTGATCCCGAAAAGTGGTCACCGGTTTTCGGATCAGATCACGCGCTAGCGAATTAAAGAGAACAACCATGTCCGAAATCACGCCGTCACAGACCGTCGGTCCGTTCTTCGCTTATGGCCTCACGCCGGTGGGGCGCTGCGACTGGGATCCGAACGGCCACTATTCGTGGAAGAACTCGGTTGAGTCGAACCTCGTGACGCCGGACGTTTCCGGCACGCGCATCCGCATCGAGGGCACCGTGTTCGACGCCGACAACGCGCCGATCAACGACTGCATGATCGAGATTTGGCAGGCCGATGCGCAAGGCCGCTACGCCAGCCCGCAGGACAGCCGCGCGCTGCCCAACAGCCAGTTCAAGGGCTTCGGCCGCTCGGCGACCGACAAGGCCGGCTTGTTCGTGTTCGATACCATCAAGCCGGGCGCGGTCCCCGGTCCCGGCGGCAAGGAGCAGGCGCCGCATATCGTGGTCGCCATCTTCTCGCGCGGCATGCTGCGGCAAGTCTATACCCGGCTGTACTTCTCCGACGAGGCCGCCAATGCCGCCGATCCGGTGCTCGATCTGGTGCCGGCCGAGCGCCGCGGCACGTTGATCGCCCACAGGGAAGCCGGCGACCCGCCGGTCTACCGCTTCAACGTCCATATGCAGGGCGACAAGGAAACCGTGTTCTTCGAGATCTGACCGCGGCGGCGGTCATTGCTGCAGAGGCGGGCGTCGCCGGGGCGCCCGCCTTTTCTTTTTTGACCGGTCCTGTCATCGGGCAATTTTGCCCACAATTGCCCACCCTTTTCGGCTGAATTGGCCCACTGTAACGTTGGAACAAAAAGTTGCGGCGCATGCTATTTTCATAACTAATTGATTTGTCTAATGAATGTACTCGGCATGCATTGCCCACAATTACTGCCCAACTTTTTGATGGCGATTTTTTCATTGACGCTCGGCCGGGCCGTTTG
>JAEZEY010000111.1 GCA_023432845.1 Pseudomonadota bacterium | reverse complement strand
TTCGGCGCCATGGGCACCGCCGGCCAGCGCTGCACGACCATGCGCCGCCTGATCGTGCACGAGAGCGTCTACGACAAGCTCGTGCCGAAGCTGGCCTCGGTCTACAAGTCGATCTCCATCGGCAATCCGATCACCTCGGATGCGCTGGTCGGGCCGCTGATCGACGGCCGCGCCTATGAGGCGATGCAAGGAGCGCTCGACGCGGCGAAGAAAGCCGGCGGCACGGTGCATGGCGGCGAGCGCGTCGATATCAACGGGCCGAACTCGTTCTACGTCCGGCCGGCTCTGGTCGAGATGCCGGGGCAGGTGGGTCCGGTTTGCGATGAAACCTTCGCGCCGATCCTGTATGTGCTGAAGTACAAGGACCTCGACGAGGCCATCGCGCTGCATAACGGCGTGCCGCAGGGCCTGTCATCGTCCATCTTCGGCACCGATATCCGCGAGATCGAAACCTTCCTGTCGGCACGCGGCTCCGACTGCGGCATCGCCAATGTGAACATGGGCACTTCGGGCGCGGAGATCGGCGGTGCCTTCGGCGGCGAGAAGGAAACCGGCGGCGGCCGCGAGAGCGGCTGCGACGCCTGGAAGGCCTATATGCGCCGGCAGACCAGCGCCGTGAACTACGGCCGCAAGCTGCCGCTGGCGCAGGGCGTCAAGTTCGACATCTGACCGCCGGGCTGTTTCGCGCATCGAAAAAGAACGCGAAACGTCACGGCTGCCGACGCTGCTTTGCTACCAATTCAGCACAAGCCACGGCAGCGTGAAGGACCGACGATGCATTTCGACGAAGAACGATTGAAGCTGACGCAGGTGCTTCACGCGCTGCTGGTCGACTACTGGCACGACGTCGATACCAACTGGGGCCGCAACGCGCCGGACTACTATACGGAAGACGCCAAGTTCGTCGGCTCTCTGACCAGCTATGAGGGCCGCGAAAAGATCCGCGCCTTCTACAAGTGGCGCGAGGATCGCGGCGACCGGACGGTCGTACACTCCGTGATCAACTTCAAGGCGTTCTTCGACGGTGGTCCCGATAAAGCGACCTGCCACTGGTTCATGATGCTGTATGCCGCCGACGGCAAGCCGGTGTTGCCGACGCATCCGCCGATCCAGATCGCCTACATGACCGACCACCTGATCAAGACCGCGGACGGCTGGAAGGTGAGCTACCGCAAGTTCGATCCCCTGTTCGAAGGCGGCACGCCGCCGACCAACCCGGTGCTCGACAGCAAGTAGGCGAGCATGATCCCGAAAAGTGGAAACCGGTTTTCGGAAAAGATCATGCTCAAACAAATATCGCTCAGATACTGATGTCGTATTCCCGGCGCGCCGAGGCGTCGAAATGCGGGCGGTCGCTGATGAAGGCGAGCGCGTGCTCGATGTTGAGGCGCGTCTCAATCAGCGGCTTGAGGATCGTCTTCTTGACGTCCTTCTGCGGCACCGACGAGGTGAAGAAACTCACCGACATCACGGCGGCGACCTTGTCCTTCTCCATCAAAGGCACGGCGAAAGTCGTCATGCGCGCCGGCTCGGTGCGCGGATCGCGCATCGCAAAGCCGACGCTGCGCGCCTGCTTGAGGTACTGGCGGAACGCGGCCTCTTCCTTGGCGCCGAATTCGCACGGGATCTGCTTGCGCATGCGCGCGATATGGCGCTCGCGCTCGTCGTCGCCGCAGAACGCCATATAGGCGCGGCCCATCGCGAAGCGGAACAGGTCGGGACGCTTGCCGAGCACCGTGTTGGTGTGAACCACCGGGCTGATGGTGCCGGTCCAGTACACGATCTCGATGGCGTCGCCGTCGATGACGCCGAGACCGATCGGCCATTTAATCTGCCGCGTCAGGCCGATCGACAGCGGCCGCGCGATCTCGATGACGCGCGGAATGCCGCCATAACCGGCAGACAGTTCGAGTACCTTCTGCGTGACGCGGTAGCCGCCGCACATGTTGTCGCGGACGACGTAGCCCTCGTGCATCAGGGTCTCGAGAATGCGCACGATGGTCGGCCGCGGGATCTTTGTCGCGGCGTGGATCGAGTTCACCGTGACGATCGATTTTTCGTTCGCGACCTTGAGCACATTGAGGGCGCGGCACACGGCGTTGACCGGCGGATAGGAGCGGTCGAGCGGATTGGTGTGGCCGCGGCGCGAATTGGTGCGGCAGTGAATGGTGGACGACACTACGGCCGGCATGGCCTTGTCGACCGCTTCCGCCTCGGTGAGGCCGCGAACGATCTTATTCACCTTGAGCTCCCTCGACCGGATTTGGCGGAATTATACCTGGATCGCCCGTGCAACCTAGAGCCGCCCTGTAGCAGATCGGCCGGAGGCGGACCAAGCGTAGGTCGTTTCATTACCCGAAATTCGGTGGGATTGCGCTGCCGGATCGGAGGCCGCTGTCGCATAGTGGGGCACACGCGCGGCGCAGGCCGGGCCATTCGCGGCCGCGCCCTCCGTCGGCGCCCATTCATGCGCATCAAAGGACAAAGACGATGAGCGGATTGTCGAGGCGATTGGCCTCCAAGTCGGTGTTCTCCGAGCAGGAACCGCAGGAAATCGGCAAGGACGGCCTCGCCCGGACCTGGATCACCCGCGGCGGCAATTTCGCCGTCTGCGTCTCCGAGGTGAAGCCCGGCGCCGTCCTGGCGCGCGACGACAATCCCGAGGAGTACATGGTCATCCTGCCTCCGGGCGGCGCGTCGGTGACCATCGAAGCCGGCGGCGACAAGGTCGAGGCGGAACCGGAATCCCTGACCATCGTCCCGCCGGGAGCGAGCCGGGTGGTGGCGCGCAGCGCCGGCAAGGTGGCGCGGATCTTCTCCAAGGCCTCGGCCGACATCATGGCGCTCGCGGTCAACAAGGACACCTATGCCGACGGCGCGCCGGAACTGGCCGCGCCCGATCTGTGGCCGGCGCCGGTCGGCGGCTTCAAGCTGCGCCATTATCCGCTGGCGCAGTATCTCGATCCGAATGGCGACCGCATCCAGCCGCGCTGCTTCCGCTCGACCAACATGATGGTCAACCTGTTCGGCCAATTCTTCACGCGCCGGCCGACCAATTCGCTCAGCCCGCACTGGCACGACGACTTCGAGCAGGGCTCGCTGTGCTTCGAGGGGACCTGGGTGCACCACATGCGCTATAATTGGGGTGCGGACATGAGCACCTGGGTGCCGGACGACCACGCCGAAATGCCGACGCCGTCGGTGGTGATCATTCCGGCCTTCGCCATCCACACCAGCCGCTGCATCGGCACGGATGGTCCTCCGAGCTCGCTCTACGACATCTTCTGTCCGCCGCGCATGGACTTCGCGTCGAAGAAAGGCTTCGTGATCAACGAGGACGAATACCCGCTGCCCGTCGTCGAGGGCGAGCAGAAGATCAAGACCGGCGGCACGCTGCTGAGCTGGCAGAAGCCAGGCTGATCCCGAATTCGGTCCCGCAGGGCCGCGCTATCCCCATATCGGAATTCGAAAGATAGAGGTCTTATGCAGCAGGTTGTCATCGTTACCGGCGCGAGCAGCGGCATTGGCGCCGCCACCGCGCGCATGCTCGGCGCCGCCGGCGCCCATGTCGTCGTCAACTACAACAGCTCCAAGGAATTGGCCGACGGCGTGGTCGGCGACATCGTCAAGGCCGGCGGCAAGGGTATTGCCGTCAAGGCCAATATGGGCGTTGAGGCCGATATCGTCCGGATGTTCGAGGAAACCGACAAGGCCTTCGGTCGGATCACTGGCCTCGTCAACAATGCCGGGGTCAACGGCCCGCAGCATCGCACTGCGGTTACCTACGATTTCCAGGAAGCGCTGGATATTTTCGCCGTCAACGCTGTCGGCGTGCTGATCTCCTGCCGCGAAGGCGTCAAGCGCATGTCC
>JAEZEY010000511.1 GCA_023432845.1 Pseudomonadota bacterium | reverse complement strand
GGCCGCGCCAGCCGACGATCGGCGTGTCGTAGGGCAGGGCGAAGACGATCTCTTCCGGATACCACATGGCACGCGCGGACGGCCCTGGCGGTCCGACATATTCGACGCGACCGCCGAAGCCGACCGGATAGCGCAGTTCGGCCCGCATGAACTCCCACGGATTGCCGGTGGCGAGCCAATCCTCGGGCACTTCATGCTGCCAGCCGTCGACGATGCGTTGCTCAAACAGGCCGTTCTCGTAGCGGATTCCGTAACCGAAGGCCGGAATCTGCAGCGCCGACATGCTATCGAGAAAGCAGGCGGCCAGCCGCCCCAACCCGCCATTGCCGAGCGCGGCATCCGGCTCGCCGGTGCGTAGACGATCGAGATCGACACCGTATTCCGCCAGCGCCCGGCGCGCCGGTTCGACAAGTCTCAGATTGGTCAGGGCATCCAGCAGCAGTCGGCCCATGAGAAATTCAATCGAGAGGTAATAGACGCGCTTTTTGCGCTGAGCCTTCGTTTGAAGGCGCGACGCCATCCAGACATCGACAACGCGATCGCGTACCGCCAGCGCTGTTGCATGATACCAGTCGCTGTCGGTTGCGGTATCAAAGCTCTTGCCTAGACCATAGGTCAGCTTTTCGCTGATCGCGGCGCGCAGTTCGTTACCTTCCGGCGACACCGGCCTGTATCGCAAGGGAATAGGGGCTGCGCCGCTTTGCTGCATTGAACCGTCCTGCATTCCAAGTGGCGGGAATCAAAAGAAAGTTCCGCCTGCATTTGAATATAGGCCCCTCCAATCAGTGACAAAACCGGCAACTTCGTGGAACTTCGATGGCGGTGGAGAGTGCGCGCATTGCGGCCGGGGCAAAACAATTTCATTGCAATCCGTGCGGCGTCGATTTCCAATTCGCGCGACGGAACCGGGGAAACAGGCGATGCCAGACCGCTGGACGCTTTCTGATCCGCAGGATTATACGCACATCCGGATTGTCGAGGCCTATGAGGCACGTTACTGGGCCGCCAGATTCAATGTGACCGAAGCCGAACTCACGGCCTTGGTTGGAACGCACGGCGAAGCCGTGGCATCGGTCATCCGCGCTATTGGTGTGAACAAGGCTGACGTCGAACATTGATCCGGCAGGCGTAGCCAAGCTGACGTCGCTGTGCCACGAATGCGCGCCGCAAGGGCGGTCGGAAGTAGACGGCGATGATCGCCAATTGTCAGGGGCGCGCCAAACCGAGCGCGCCCCTTCTTCATGCGTGCAACACGAGAGTGCAGGACTGATCAGCGCGTCAGGCCGCGTTGCGCTCTTCGTGCGCCATGTATTCCTTGGTGATCATTTCGACATTGCTTTCGAGCCACTTCGCCATCTTCTCTTCTTCGGCGAGCGATTGCTTCAAGGCAGGGATCGCGCTCGGGTCGGCGGCCTCCGCCATCTGGATGAGGGACTTGTAGGCCGCGATTTCATAGGCTTCGAGGCCGCCGCTGGCAAATGCGTTCTTGAGCACTTCGTCGCCGGCCATTGCGTGGCCCATGGCAGCGATGTTGGCGCCCAGCGACATTGTGGTGTCCTTGAACGTGGAAGGGCTGCTGTCGAGGTTCGCCAGGCACTTTTCAAGCCGCTTAAGCTGCGCCTTGGTCTCTTCGAGATGACTGGCCAGTCGCGCGCGGAAGGAAGGATAGTCTGTCATACGTTCGCTCTGGCGCTCCAGCATTTCGTGCGCCTGGTTTTCCATGGCATGGGCATTGCGCAGCCCGGTGATAAATAAGTCGCGATGCGTCATTGGTCGCTCCCTGAGATGGCCCCGCCCCCGTGCGACAACGGAGTCGCCTCTCCGGTGTTCCGAGATGCTGTGCCGGTATCGACGACGACATGGGCCGCTATCCGCGGCGAGGACCTGTTGGAAACTTCGCATACAGGACATTCGAATGTGTGGGCTTCAATGCCGGATGCAGTGAATGGCGTCACGACCGAGAGCCACATCGAGACGCCGCAAGTCGAACAGGTCGGCCGATCGACTGAGGATGATAAATGTGCAGTCGTTGGTATTGTGATCGACATGGGAACTCCCGGGTTGGGCGGGGAGCTCACGTATCTCTCTGCCGGAGGTGGGGTCGGAGTTCCTAAAAGCACCAAGACGCCGACCATCACTCGATCTGGGTGCCTCGCTCACGGCAAAAAAGGCAGCGACGCTGACCTGCTTGCGGAACTGTTGTAATCGTTCGAGGGGACATAACGCCGCGTTACGTTGCAGCGCAGCAAGTGCGCCATCGTGAAATCTGAAGCGCGAGAGAAGGACGGTGGTCAAGTCAGGCGTGACTAGCCGATGCGGCCATGGTTGCTGGTGATCCAGTGTGCCATGGCGTCGAGCGAGTCGAAGGTGTTTGGCGCCTCGCCGAAGAAATACGCCTCGACGTGAACCGGCGCGCCGGCGTCTTCCGCATCGTGAAGGGTGACGACGGCGAGAAGCCTGCCATCGACTTCGACGAGGCGGGCCTCGTCGTCAATCGCGAGCGTGACGGGTTTGAATTCAACTCTCATGTTTCAGATGAAGGTATGTTCTCATGTTTCAGATGAAGGTATGTGGGGTCAAATCCGGCGAGCGCTCGTAGCTTGTCCCAGTCGAGCACGCGCAGGTATCCGCGCTCGATAGCGGCAGCATTGGCTTCGCGGAGCGCCTTGAGCGTGCGGTTGATGTGCACCAGGCTGAGCCCCAGGGCGTCGCCGAGTTGTTGCTGGGTGAACGGCATGCGCCACGCCCCGTCCGCCGTCAGATCGCCGATGGCGCGCGCCCGGACGATCAGTTCGCACAACAAGTGCGCGGTTCCGGCCATGGCCCCACGGCGTCCGTTGTTGGTGATCCATTGCCGAAAGACGGCGGCATCGATCAAGGTCGCTCGCCAGAGAAGCGCGGTGAGGGTCGGCGAAGCCGATACGATGCGGCGCAGCTCAGTGTGCGCCATCAGCCCGACCAGACAGTCCGTGATCGCCACCAGCGAGTGGTCCATACGCTGGATGAACAGTGTGTGCAGGTCGGGCGCATCGCCCCGCAGGTGGAACGAGACGACCTGGCGGTCGCCTTCCGGAAGCTCCTGGAACCGGGCCATGACCCCCTCCAGCACGACCGCGCTGTTGGTCGGCCGGTCGCCCTGGTGCAACAGGTACTCCTGCGGCGCCAGTTTTTTTGAGACGATGGGCAGACTGTCGAGCAACGCCCGGTCGCTCTCGCTCAACGTCCCGATTGATTCCAGTTTGGTAATGAGGGGCTCGACAAAGGGCATCCGGGTCCTCGGAACACGCGGTTGCCAACGGTCCCCGTCGTCGAATTGTTCCGGTGCAACCGCGTACACGTTTCCCGTCACCGACATAGCGGGATGCCGATGACGGGAAGGTGCGCTGGCGGGCTTTATTCCGCGGCTTCGGCCATCTCATTGATGGCGGTCTCGGCCAGGCCGGTCAGGGCTTCGTCAGTCTTCTCTTCTTCGTCCAGGTTCTGCTGCAGCAGCTTGGCGGCCTGGGTCATGCCGAGCTTTTCGGCCCAGGCGACCAGCGTGCCGTAGCGAGCGATTTCGTAGTGTTCGACGGCCTGGGCGGCGGCGAGGAGGCCGGCATCGAGA
>JAEZEY010000477.1 GCA_023432845.1 Pseudomonadota bacterium | reverse complement strand
TTGGAAGGCAAGGGCGCCTACACCGTGGTGGACGGCCACAAGATGACACTCGGCGAGAACGACTTCGTGCTGACCCCGAACGGCTCGTGGCACGAGCACGGCGTTGAGGCTTCCGGCACCGACTGCGTCTGGCAGGACGGTCTCGACATTCCGCTCGTGAATGCGCTGGAGGCCAATTTCTACAAGGTGCATCCCGACCTGAAGCAGCCGGTGACTTACGCCGTCGATGACGCGACGCTCACCTGGGGCGCGCCCGGCCAGCAGCCGGCGCTGCAGGACTGGCAGAAGCCCTATTCGCCGCTGCTGAAATACGAATGGGAGCCGACCTATGAGTCGCTGACCAAGTTCGCCAAGGCCACCGACGGTTCGCCCTTCGACGGCGTCTTGATGAACTACGTCAATCCGCTCACCGGCGGCCCGGTGATGCAGACCATCGGCGCCTCGATGCAGATGCTGCGGCCCGGCGAAAAGACGCGCGCGCATCGCCACACCGGCTCGTCGATCTATCAATGCGCCAAGGGCGAGGGCTATTCGATCATTGGCGGCAAAAGGTTCGACTGGAAGAAGCGCGACATCTTCTGCGTGCCGTCCTGGGCCTTCCACGAGCACGGCAATACATCGGCGAGCGAGGACGCGTGCCTGTTCTGCTTCAACGATCTGCCGGTCATGCATTCGCTCGGCCTCTATCGCGAGGAAGCCTTCGGCGAGAACCAGGGCCATCAGCCGGTGACGTGATGGACGCGCTGTCGGCCTTCGGGCTTTTTGCCGTCACGTTAATGGTCGTGTGCTACGCCTTCGAGGACCGCAGCCATTGGGCTATCCTCGTTTTTGCGGTGGCCTGCGTGCTCGGTTCGGTCTACGGCTTCCTGCAGGGCGCCTGGCCCTTCGGCCTCGTCGAAGCGGTCTGGGCCGTGATTGCACTATTCCGCTGGCGCGCGCGGGCCGCTGCGCCGGCCACATGAAGGAGAAATGAGATGATCCGCGATGACATCAACAACGCCTTGAAAGAGGCGATGAAGGCCAAGAACGAGCGCGCGGTCTCGACCTTGCGCATGGTCAACGCCGCCCTGAAGAATGCCGACATCGAGGCGCGCACCACCGGCAAGGAGATGGGCGACGCCGAAGTGCTCGGCCTCTTGCAGAAGATGATCAAGCAGCGCCAGGAATCGGTCGAGATGTACAAGAAGGGCGGTCGCGACGACCTCGTGAAGCAGGAGGAAGAAGAGATCGCTGTGATCTCGGTCTACCTGCCCAAGCAGATGTCGGAGGGCGAAGTCGCCGCCGCGATCGATGCCGCCATCGCCGAAACCGGCGCCGCCGGCATGAAGGACATGGGCAAGGTCATCGGCGTGCTGCGCGGCAAATACGCCGGCCAGATGGATTTCGGCAAGGCCAGCGGCGCGGTAAAGGCGAAGCTGGGCGGCTGAGCGTCGGCTGCCTGCTACCCCTGTGCATAACTAGGAAAAGCCTCGAAAAGCCGAGTCTTCCGGGCTCGCGGGGCGAGTTCGGGAAACCGTGGCCCCGACTCCCTATATTAAGGAAGGTTCGAATCGGACTTTCCGCCACAATGCGCTTCACGCCCCAGTTCCTCGAAGAGCTGAAATCCCGCCTTCCGGTCTCGGAAGTGGTCGGGCGGCGGGTGAAGCTCGTCCGCTCGGGCCGCGAGTACAAAGGGCTGTCGCCGTTCAACAAGGAGAAAACGCCGTCCTTCTTCGTCAATGACCAGAAGGAAGCCTGGTTCGATTTCTCCTCAGGCAAGAACGGCTCGATCTTCGACTTCGTCATGCTGACCGAGGGCGTGACCTTCCCCGAGGCCGTCGAGCAACTCGCGCAGATGGCCGGCATGCCGCTGCCGAAGGTCTCGCATGAGGATCAGCAGCGCGACGCGCATCGCAAGACGCTGCACGACGTCATGGAGTTGGCCGCGAAGTTCTTCGAGACGACCTTGTCGTCGCGGCTTGGCGCCAAGGCGCGGGGCTATCTTGCCGATCGCGGTTTGGACGCCGCGACGCAGGTGAAATTCCGCATCGGCTATGCGCCGAACGAGCGCTACGCGCTGAAGGAACATCTCGGCTCGCACGGCATCAGCACTGCCGACATGGTCGAAGCCGGGCTACTGATTGCCGGCGACGACATCCCGGTGCCGTTCGACCGCTTCCGCGACCGCGTGATGTTTCCGATCTCCGATATCCGCGGCCGCATCATCGCCTTCGGCGGCCGTGCGCTGGAGAAGGACGTCGCGGCGAAGTATCTCAATTCGCCCGAGACACCGCTCTTTCACAAGGGCCACACGCTCTACAACATCGCCGCCGCGCGGCAGGCCGCGCATGACGGCGAGCCGGTGGTGGTGGTCGAGGGCTATGTCGATGTCATCGCCATGGTGACGGCGGGTTATGCCGCCGCGGTGGCGCCGCTCGGCACTGCACTGACCGAGGACCAGCTCGGCCTGATCTGGAAGATGACCGACGAGCCGATCCTGTGCTTTGACGGCGACGGCGCGGGCTTGCGCGCTGCGCGCCGCGCGGTCGATCTCGCCATGCCGCATCTCAAGCCCGGCAAAAGCCTCAAGGTCGCGCTGCTGCCGCAAGGGCAGGACCCGGACGATCTGCTGCGCTCGGCTGGTCCCGACGCCATCAAGGATGTCGTCAACGCCGCGCAGCCGATGGCGCAGATGCTGTGGACCTTCATGACGGAAGGGCACGCCTTCGATACGCCGGAGCGGCGTGCGGCGCTGGAATCCCGCATCAACGAAGTCACGCAGACCATCGCCGATGAATCCGTGCGGAAATATTACCGGCAGGATTTCAATGAGCGTCTGCGTGCCTTCTTTGCCCCGGCGCAAAGCCAGGGTTTTGTACGCGGCAATTTCGGCGGCCCACGTGGTCCGTTTGGCGGGCAGGGCTCAGGTTTTGGCGGTCGGCAAAGTTCGTATTCTGGTAACTGGCAGCCGCGGGCTGGCGGCCAGCGCGGCGGCGGGCCCCAGCGCGCCGTCGCCGGCGGTCCCTATGTCGTCGCCAGCCAGCAGATGGCGGCGAGCCCGGTCCATCGCGGCCACCGCACCGCGGTGCCGACCCGCGAAGCCCTGATCCTGCAGGCGGCGGTGAATTACCCGTGGCTGCTGCACGACCACCTCGAGGAATTAAGCCAGATCGAGTTCCGCCACACCGAGGCCGAGCGGCTGAAAGCCGCCCTGATCGACGTCGCCGCCCATTCGGCCGACCACGCCGCCGCGCTGGAGCCCGACACATTGCGCGGCGAACTCGCCACCCGGGGGCTGGCCGAGACTTTGGACCGTGTTTTCGCCGCGGTGACCACCGCCTCGGTCTGGGGCGTCCGACCCGATGCCGCCCCGGACGATGTTTTGGTGACCTGGCAAC
>JAEZEY010000440.1 GCA_023432845.1 Pseudomonadota bacterium | reverse complement strand
CGCGCATCTCGCGCGCGTCACTGATATTCTCAAAACCAGCGGCATTGAGGCGACGCCGATCGTGGTCGCGCCGGGCGAGGGCTCCAAGAGCTACGCGACTTTCGAGACGGTGTGCGAAACGATCATCGCCGCGCGCATCGAGCGCAACGATCTCGTCGTCGCGCTCGGCGGCGGCGTCATCGGCGATCTTGCCGGCTTCGCCGCGGCCAGCGTGCGGCGCGGCCTCGATTTCGTGCAGGTGCCGACCTCGCTGCTGGCGATGGTCGATTCATCGGTCGGCGGCAAAACTGGCATCAATTCCCCGCGCGGCAAGAATCTGATCGGCGCATTCCACCAGCCCATTCTCGTGATCGCCGATACGGCGATGCTCGACACGCTGCCGGAGCGCGAGTTCCGCGCCGGCTATGCCGAGGTCGCGAAGTACGGCCTGCTGGGTGACGCCGACTTCTTCGCCTGGCTGGAGACCAACTGGCGCGATGTCTATGCGGGCGGCGCCGCACGCGAACATGCCATCGCCGTCTCGTGCCGCGCCAAGGCGGCCATCGTCGCGCGCGACGAGCGCGAGACCGGCGACCGCGCACTGCTCAATCTCGGTCACACTTTCGGCCACGCCTTCGAAGCCGGCGCCGGCTTCTCGCAGCGCCTGCTGCATGGCGAGGCGGTGGCGCTCGGCTGCGTGCTCGCCTTCGAGTTCTCGCAGCAGCAAGGGCTGGTCGGCGGCAACAGCGTCGCCCGCGTGCGCGCGCATCTTGCCGATGCCGGCCTGCCGACCAGGACAAGCGACGTGCAGGGTGGCGTGCCGGACGTCGACCGTCTTATGGAGCTGATAGCGCAGGACAAGAAAGTGAAACGCGGCCGGCTCACCTTCATTCTGGTGCGCGGCGTAGGCCAGGCTTTCGTCGCCAATGACGTCGATCCCGGCGCCATCCGCGCCTTCCTCGCCGAGAAGCTGGCCGTGGCTGGTAAGATGGATGTCAATGACGGATCACCATGACTGCTGACGACTGGCTGTCACTTTTCATCGTCGTGCTGTGCCTGCTGCTGTCGGCTTTCTTCTCCGGCAGCGAGACGGCGTTGACGGCGTCGTCGCGCGCCAGCATGGCGCGGCTGGAGAAGCAGGGCAACAAGGGCGCCGCCGTGGTCAATGCGCTGCTGGCGCATCGTGAGCGCCTGCTCGGCGCGCTGCTGGTCGGCAACAATGCCGTCAATATCGCGGCGTCGGCGCTGGCCACCGGCGTTCTGCTGACATGGTTCGGCAATGCCGGCATCGTCTATGCGACCGTCGCCATGACGTTCCTGGTCGTGGTGTTCTCGGAAGTGCTGCCGAAGACGGCGGCCTTCAACGCACCCGATCGCATCGCATTGCTGGTGGCGCGGCCGATATGGTGGATCGCGCGCGTACTTGGTCCGATGCTGATCTGGATCGAGAAACTGGTCGCGATGCTACTGCGTCTGATCGGCATGAATATCGGCGAGAACCAGTCGATCCTGTCGGCCCACGAGGAACTGCGCGGCGCTGTCGATCTGCTGCACCGCGAGGGTGGCGTCGAGAAGGTCGATCGCGACATGTTCGGTGGCGTGCTCGATCTGCGCGAGCTCGCGGTGTCGGATGTCATGATCCATCGCACCAACATGATCACGCTCAACGCCGACGAAAAGGCGGAGGACGTTGTCAATGCGATTATCGCCTCGCCCGTGACGCGCATTCCGCTGTGGCGCGGCAACCCGGAAAATATCGTCGGCATCCTGCATGTGCGCGACCTGTTGCGCGCACTCCACGCTGTCGATGGTGACGCGGCCAAGGTCGACATTGCCGCGCTGCTGACGCAGCCGTGGTACGTGCCAGATACGCGGTCGGTGTCGGAACAACTCAAGGCCTTCCGCCGACGCAAGACGCCGTTCGCGCTCGTCGTCGACGAATACGGTGAGGTCGAAGGTCTCGTCACGCTCGAGGATATTCTCGAAGAGATCGTCGGCGACATTACCGACGAGCACGATGTCGCCGTGCCCGGGGTACGACGCCAGCCCGATGGCTCGGTTAATGTCGATGGCGCGGTATCGATCCGCGACCTCAACCGCGTCATGGACTGGAATCTGCCGGACGAAGAGGCTACCACCATCGCCGGCCTGGTCATTCACGAGGCGCGCACCATTCCCGAAGTCGGGCAGACCTTCACTTTCCACGGCTTCCGCTTCAGGGTGCTGCGCCGCGCGCGCAACCGCATCACCGCGCTGCGCATCCAGCCACTGCCGCGGGTGCCGGGGTCGAAGGAAAAGTAGCCGCGCTTTACCGCGTTTTGCCCGGCGCCTGGGCGTGAATGGCCAGCGCGTGGACGCTGCCTTTCAACTCATTATCAAGGATAGCATTGACCATACGGTGGCGCTCGACGCGGGACTTGCCGGCGAAGGCCTGAGCCACGATATAGACCCTGTAATGGGTTTCGCCGCCCGGGCGATGGCCGGCATGGCCTTCGTGCTGGTGGGACTCATCCACCACTTTCAAGCTCTCCGGAACCAGGGCTTCGGTGAGCTTTTTCGCAATCAGGTCGGCGGTTCGCATGGTACGCAGTTAGGAAACTGCGCGGGCCCGGTCAATGCCCGTCGAATCGATGGCGCCATGCCGGTGTCAAGACTTGCAGGTATTGTTCGTTTAAGCGCATAACGTCCGGTCATGAAAAACACGTCCTCGATTTTCGACAGCATTCGCGTCAAGCCGGACAAAGATCGTCGTCTCAAGAACGACGGTCCCGCCTGCCAATGGCCGAATTGCAAGGACAAGGCGACCAACAAGGCGCCGAAGGGTCCGAATTCGTCCGGCTACTGGCACTACTGCCTCAAGCACGCGCGTGATTATAATCAAAACTACAACTTCTTCGCCGGCATGGCCGACGATGCCGTGCTCGCCTACCAGAAGGACGCGCTCACCGGCCATCGCCCGACCTGGAAAATGGGTACGGGCAAGAAAAGCCGCGCCAAGCCCGGTCTCGGCGCGCTCGGCGGCGAGGGCGACCCCTTCGGCCTGTTCGGCGACGGTGCGCGCGCCGAGCAGAAGGCAAAGGTCGAGACCCGCGTCATCCGCAATGCCGAGCGCAAGGCGTTCGAGGCGCTCAGCCTCGAAGTCAGCGCCACCCCGGCCCAGGTGTCGGCCCGTTACAAGGATCTGGTGAAGCGCCACCATCCCGACGCCAATGGCGGCGACCGCTCGACCGAGGACCGGCTGATTGAAATCATCCAGGCCTATAAATATCTCAAATCCGTCGGCATGGGCTAAGGCCCGCCGAATTAATGGTCTAAAGGACTGAAATCGTTCGGCATTTGCGCTATGCCCGGGAGCGCTTTCGCTACCGGGCGGTCTTCTGGTAGCGTGCGCCGTCTCAATCCCGAAATAGCCTCATCCCGGTGAGAAGTGCGGCCCCGCGCCGTTCCGGGGCCACGGAGAAGCAATGGCGACCGCAGTCCAAGAATCCCCCAATCTGCCCGATCTGAAGGTGTCGGTGCGGCAGGTTTTCGGCATCGACAGCGACATGGAAGTGCCGGCCTATTCCAAGACCGACGATCACGTCCCCGACGTTGATCCGGACTATCGTTTCGACCGGCCGACCACGCTCGCCATCCTCGCCGGCTTCTCGCACAACCGCCGCGTCATCGTCACCGGCTATCACGGCACCGGTAAGTCGACCCATATCGAGCAGGTCGCGGCGCGGCTGAATTGGCCGATGGTGCGCGTCAACCTCGACAGCCACATCAGCCGTATCGACCTGATCGGCAAGGACGCCATCGTGCTCAAGGACGGCCAGCAGGTTACTGAATTCCGCGACGGCATTCTGCCCTGGGCCTATCAGAACAACGTCGCGCTGTGCTTTGACGAGTACGACGCCGGCCGCCCCGACGTGATGTTCGTCATCCAGCGCGTGCTGGAATCGTCCGGCCGCCTGACGCTGCTCGACCAGAGCCGCGTGATCAAGCCGCATCCGGCGTTTCGCCTGTTCGCCACCGCCAACACCATCGGCCTCGGCGATACCTCGGGCCTCTATCATGGCACCCAGCAGATCAACCAGGCGCAGATGGACCGCTGGAATCTGGTGACGACGCTCAACTATCTGCCGCATGACAACGAGGTCGAGATCGTTCTGGCCAAGGCCAAGCACTATCAGAACGAGAAGGGTCGCGACATCGTCAGCAAGATGGTGCGCGTTGCCGACTTGACGCGCAACGCCTTCATGAACGGCGATCTGTCAACCGTGATGAGCCCGCGTACGGTGATCACCTGGGCCGAGAATGCCGATATCTTCAAGGACGTCGGCTTCGCGTTCCGGCTTACGTTCCTCAACAAGTGCGACGAGCTCGAGCGTCCGATCGTCGCCGAGTTCTATCAGCGCTGCTTCGGCGTCGAACTGCCGGAGAGTTCGGTGAACGTGGCGTTGACGTAATCTGTCATTCCGGGGCGCGAACGAAGTTCGCGAGCCCGGAATCCAGACAGATATTCAGGAGCTGGTTTCTGGATTCCGGGTTCGCCGCTTCGCGGCGCCCCGGAATGACGAAGAAGCGAACATGGCCTCCAACATCAAGATCAACAAGCCGTCGTCCAAGGAATCGCCCACCGAACCGTTCAAGCGCTCGGTGGCGAGCGCGCTGCGCGCCATCGCGCGCAAGCCGGATCTGGAAATCACCTATGCCGCCGAACGCCCCGGTCTGCTCGGCGGCAAGGCGCGGCTGCCCGAACCGGCGCGCAAGCTAACGCGCGCGGAAGCCGCGATCGTGCGCGGCAATGCCGACGCCATCGCCCTCAAGCTCGCCTGCCATGACGCCGCCGTGCATCGCCGTGGCCTGCCGGAAGGCCAGCAGGCCCGCGCGGTGTTCGAGGCGGTGGAGCAGGCCCGCGTCGAATCGATCGGCGCGCGCCGCATGGCCGGCGTGGCGCAGAACATCACCGCCATGCTCGACGATCGCTACACACGCGGCAAGTTCGACCAGGTGTCGCAGCGCGCCGATGCGCCGATCGAGGAAGCTCTGGCGCTGATGGTGCGCGAGCGCCTCACGGGTCTGGCACCGCCCGCGGCGGCGAAGAACCTTGTCGAGCTGTGGCGCCCGCTGATCGAGGAGCGCGCCGGCGGAGACCTCGACCGGCTCGAAGATCTCATCGAAAACCAGCGACAGTTCTCCGACGTCGTTCATGATCTGCTCGACGCGCTCGAGATGGGCGACGATCGTTCTTCCGATAACGAGGAGGACGATGAGGACGGCGAGGAAGAGCAGAAGAACCAGGAATCCGGCGACGACGGGGAAGCTGCCGAATCCGACGATCAGCAGAGCATGTCGTCGGAAGACACGCAGATGTCGACCGAAGAGATGCCGGACGATGCCGCGGAAGCCGCAGAGGCGCCGACCGCCGACATGGCCGACGACTCGGAGCTCGGCGATGCCGAAACGCCGGGCGAGCCGCAGCGGCCGCGCCAGTACGGCCAGAACGAGCCCCGCGGGCCGGACTATCGCGCCTTCACCATGAAGTTCGACGAGACCATCGCCGCCGAAGATCTCTGCGAGCCGGAGGAACTCGATCGCCTCCGCGGCTATCTCGACAAGCAGCTGTCGGCGCTGCAGGGCGTCGTCGCGCGCCTTGCCAACCGGCTGCAGCGCCGCCTGATGGCGCAGCAGAACCGTTCGTGGGATTTCGACCTCGAAGAAGGCATTCTCGATCCGGCGCGTCTGACGCGTGTCATCATGGATCCGATGCACGCGCTGTCCTTCAAGTGGGAGAAGGACACCGAATTCCGCGACACCGTCGTCACGCTGCTGCTCGACAATTCCGGCTCGATGCGCGGTCGGCCGATCACGGTCGCCGCCACCTGCGCCGATATTCTCGCGCGCACCTTGGAGCGCTGCGGCGTCAAGGTCGAGATTCTCGGCTTCACGACGCGCGCCTGGAAGGGCGGACAATCGCGCGAGCATTGGCTGGCGGCCGGCAAGCCGGCCAATTCCGGCCGCCTCAACGACCTGCGTCACATCATCTACAAGTCGGCGGATGCGCCGTGGCGGCGCGCGCGCAAGAATCTCGGCCTGATGATGCGCGAGGGCCTGCTCAAGGAAAACATCGACGGCGAGGCGCTGGACTGGGCGCACAAGCGCCTGCTGGCTCGACCCGAGCAGCGCAAGATTCTGATGATGATCTCGGACGGCGCGCCGGTGGACGACTCGACGCTGTCGGTCAATCCCGGCAACTATCTCGAGCGTCACCTGCGCTGGGTCATCGAGGATATCGAAACCCGTTCGCCGGTCGAATTGATCGCCATCGGCATCGGCCACGACGTCACGCGCTACTATCGCCGCGCCGTCACCATCGTCGATGCCGAGGAGTTGGGTGGCGCGATGACCGAGAAGCTGGCGGAGCTGTTCGCCGAAGGGGCATCGGCGACGCCGGAGCCTGTTCGTCGTCCGCGCAAGCGGGTGGCCTGAGGTTTCCAGTCAGCAGCGTTCGATGGCCATGCGAAACGTCGGGCGCCGTCATGTTGCGATCTTCGCCGTTCTGGTCCTGCTCGCCGCCGCCGTCGGCACCTTCGCGGTGGCACAGGGTCTGCGCTATGCGCAGGCGCCCGAGAAGATCGAGGTCCGCGCATTTCCCATCACTGCGTTCGACAACCGCGACCCGACACGGGTGCGTTTTGGTGCTCTTGAATTCCGCGGCGGCCTCGAACTGACCTCCGGTGTTTCTGCCTTCGGGGGCATCTCCGGTTTGCTGATGCCGGACCACGAGCACATCGTCGCCATCACCGACCACGGCTCGTGGCTGAAGGCGCGTCTTGTCTATGACGATGGCCGTCTTACCACCCTCGCCAAGACCGAAATGGCGCCATTGCTTGGTGCCAATGGCACGCCTCTCGCCGCGAAAAAAGCCAATGATGCTGAATCGATCACGCGCATCGGCGACGATGTCTTTGTCGGCATCGAGCGCGTCGAGCGCATCGTTCGCTTCGACTACGGCAAGGTCGGCTTCGCCGCGCGCGGCACGGACATCCGCGTGCCGGCCGACTTCAAGAGCTTCGCGAGAAACGCCGGTCTCGAGTGCCTCGTCGCGCCGCAGCCCGGACAGCCGAATGCCGGCAAGCTTGTCGCCATCACCGAGCGCAGCCTCGATGCGGCGGGGAATCACCGCGCCTTCGTGCTCGATCCGAACGCGAAAGTCGGCAATGCCGGCGTGTTGCGCTTCAGCGTCCAGCGCAGCGATGACTTCGACATCACTGACTGCGCCGTGCTGCCGCCCGGCGACCTCTTGATCCTGGAGCGTCGTTTTTCGCCGGCGCGTGGCGTGGCGATGCGGATGCGACGGCTGCCGCTCGACGCGATCGCGGACGGCGCGCTGGTGAACGGCCAAGTCCTGATCGAGGCCGATCTCGGGTACCAGATTGACAACATGGAAGGAATCGCCGTGACGAGAAACGCGGCCGGTGAGACCATTATC
>JAEZEY010000341.1 GCA_023432845.1 Pseudomonadota bacterium | reverse complement strand
GGCGTCAGCGCGCCGGTGCGGCCGACCTGGATGTCGATGCCGATCAGCGTGGTGGTCGCCTGCTCCGCCGGAAACTTGTGCGCGATGGCCCAGCGCGGCGTGCGCGACACGAAGCCGAGCCGCTCCTGCCAGTCGACACGATCGACCTTGTAGACGACGCCGTCGATATCGTAGTCGAGATGAGCGCGCCGCTCGCCGATCTTGCGATGGAAGGCGATCAGTTCCTCCACCGAGCGGCACATCTTCGTCAGCGGATTGGTGGTGAAGCCACAATGCTCGAACCACTTGATCATGCCCGATTGCGTATCCTCGGGTCGCTCGCTGATCTCGCCCCAGGCGTAAGCGAAGAAGCCAAGCGGGCGCGAGGCGGTGATCGACGGGTCCTTCTGGCGCAATGAGCCGGCGGCGGAGTTGCGCGGATTGGCGAAGATCTGCCCGCCCACTTCCTTCTGCCGTTCGTTGAGTTTGAGAAAATCGGCCTTGGTCATGTAGACCTCGCCGCGCACCTCGACGACCGGCGGCGGGTTTCTGCCTTTCAGCTTCTGCGGCACCTCCTTGATGGTGCGGATATTAGCGGTGACGTCCTCGCCTTCCTGGCCATCGCCACGCGTCGCGGCGGTGACGAGTTCGCCGTTCTCGTAGCGCAGCGACATCGACAGGCCATCGATCTTCGGCTCGGCTGAGAACGTTATCGGCTCATCTTCCGACAGGCGCAGGAAGCGGCGGATGCGGCCGACGAAATCGACGACGTCCTCCTCGGCGAACGCGTTGTCGAGCGACAGCATCGGGATGGCGTGACGCACCTTGGCGAAGCCGCGCGCCGGCGCCGCGCCGACCTTGAGCGACAGCGAGTCGAGCGTCTTGAGTTCCGGGAAGCGCGCCTCGATGGCGTTGTAGCGCTTGCGCAGTTCATCGTATTCCGCGTCCGTGATGGTCGGCGCGTCGAGCTGGTAATAGCGCCTGTCGTGGCCGGCGATCTCCTGCCCCAGCCGCGCATGCTCGGCATCGGCCTGCTTGCGCGTGAGCAATTCGACGGGCGTCTTGTCGGTGCGGACTTTGGTCGATTTCTTGGCCATAATATTAGAATCCGTCATTCCGCGGCGCGGCTCACTCGTTCTGTCATTGCTCGCGCAAGCGGGCAATCCAGTACACACACAGACGGTGCGGTGAATACTGGATGCCCCGCTTTCGCGGGGCATGACAAGTGACTACGACGCCTGCTTGATCAACCCCTCCGCCGCCGCCCGCGCCTCGTTCGTGATCTCCGCCCCCGCCAGCATGCGGGCAATTTCCTCGCGGCGGTGATCGGCGGCGACCTCGGTGACGCGCGTTGCGACGCGCTTGCCCTTGTCGAGCGCATCCTTGGAGATGACGTAATGGCGGTCGGCGCGCGCCGCGACCTGCGGCGCATGCGTCACCGCGAGCACCTGCACGTTCCTGCCAAGCCGCGCCAGCCGCATGCCGATGGCATCGGCCACCGCGCCGCCGACGCCAGTGTCGATTTCGTCGAACACCAAGGTCGGCGCCGAGCCGCGATCGGCCAGCACCACCTTGAGCGCCAGCAGAAAACGCGCGAGCTCGCCGCCCGAGGCGATCTTCATCATCGGACCCGGCTTGGTGCCGGGATTGGTCTGCACCCAGAACTCGACGCGGTCGATGCCGTTCGGGCCGACGGCATTGGCGTCGGTGTCGATCTGGGTCGAGAACTTGGCGCGTTCGAGCTTGAGCGGCGGCAACTCGGCGTTGACGGCCTTGTCGAGCTTGGCCGCGGCTTTCGCCCGCGCCTTGGACAAAGCATCGGCGCTCTTGTGGAACAGGGCGTCGGCCTGCGCCGCGGCAGCCTCGAGCTGCTTGAGCTTTGCCTCGCCGGCATCGATCAGGCCGATGTCGTCGCGATACTTCGCGGCGAGCGCGGCAAGATCATCGACCGGCACATTGTATTTGCGCGCGGCGGCACGCAGCGCGAACAGCCGCTCCTCGCTGCGCTCCAGCTCGGCCGGATCGAAATCGGCGGCGCGCAAGGCGGCTTCGAGATGGGCGCGGGTTTCCTCCAGCGCGTTGAGCGCGACGTCGAACGACTTCACCGACGGTTCGACCAGAGACGGCGCCTGCGTCGCGCGGCGCTCGAGACGGCGCACCGCGGCGGCCATTGCCGGCACAGCCGAGCCCGAGCCGGCAATGGCGTCAAAAGCGTCACGCAGATCCTGCGCCACCTTCTCCGACTGCATCATCACCGTGCGCCGTTCGGCGAGGCTCGTCTCCTCGCCCGGCTGCGGCGCCAGTTTGTCGAGTTCGGCGACGGCGTGACGCAGCCAGTCGCTCTCGCGCTGCGCGCGCTCAATGTCGGCCTTGTGCGCGGCGAGCGCATCGCTCGCCTCGCGCCGTGCCTCCCACAGAGCGGAGACTTTCGCGGCGTCGGCATCGAGGCCGCCGAAGGCGTCGAGCAGGCTGCGATGGGTGGCGGCATCGACCAGCGCGCGGTCGTCGTGCTGGCCGTGGATCTCGACCAGCACGGAACCGAGCTGCCTGAGCACCTGCACGCTCACCGGCTGGTCGTTGACGAAAGCGCGGGTGCGGCCGTCGGCAAGCTGCACGCGGCGCAGGATCAAAGTGTCTTCGTCGGCAATATCGTTGGCGGCGAGAATGGCGCGCGCCGGGTGCTTCGCCCCGACCTCAAAGGCAGCCGTCACCTGGCCCTGTTCGGCGCCCTGCCGCACCAGCGACTGGTCGCCGCGGCCGCCCAAAGCCAGGGCAAAGGAGTCGAGCAGGATTGATTTGCCGGCACCGGTCTCGCCGGTGAGCACGGCAAGGTGCCCGGCAAAATCGATGTCGAGCCGGTCGATCAGGACGATGTCGCGGATCGAGAGACGGGAGAGCATGGCGGGACTGGTCCACCGGCGTCGTTATGCCCGGGCATAGCCCGTCGAAAGACGGGCGTAAGCGCCCTTATGTCCCGGACATCCACGCCTTACGATTCGGACGTATCTTTAAGGACGCCGCGGATGGGTACAAGAGGGGAACGAAAGTTCAGCCCAGCCCGACCTTCTTGAAGGCGCGGCTGATCCAGGAACCCCGGTTCTCGTTGGGCTCGAGGCCGGCGCCCTTCACGCGCTCATAGGCGTGCTTGTACCAGGGGCTGTCCGGGAAATTGTGACCGAGCACGGCGGCGGCGGTCTGCGCCTCATGGGTGATGCCGAGCGCCATATAGGCCTCGGTCAGACGCATCAGCGCCTCTTCGACCTGCCGCGTCGTTTGATACTGGGTCACCACCACTTTGAAGCGGTTGATGGCGCCGGTGTAGTCCTTCTTTTCCAGGTAATAGCGGCCGACGGTCATTTCCTTGCCGGCAAGCTGGTCGCGGGCGACCTCGACCTTCTGCTTGGCGCTGACGGCGTATTCGCTGGTCGGATACTTGCGGATCACCTCGTCGAGCGCGGCGAGCGCCTTTTCGGTGCGGTCCTGGTCACGGGAGATGTCCGGGATCTCGTCGAAATAGGACGAGGCAATCAGGAACTGGGCGTAGGCGGCGTCCGGACTGCCGGGATGCAGCGCAATGTAGCGCTTCGCCGAGGTGACGCAGTCGTCGTAATTGCCGGCCTGATACTGGGCATAGGCCGTCATGATGAGCGACTTGCGCGCCCATTCCGAATAGGGGTGCTGGCGGTCAACTTCCTCGAACTTCGCCACCGCCTTCTTGAGATCCTTCTTGTTGTTGAGAAGGAAAAGGCCCTCGTTATAGAGCCGGTCTGCTGGCTCGTCGGGCGGCGTGTCGTTCTTGCTGCCGAAGATGTCGAGGCTGGAGCAGGCGCCGAGGCTGACGGTCAGCAGCACCAGCGCCGCCATGCGGGCGGCGCGCCGGGCGATACCGGGCCGGAAACCGCCTGGCCGGGATGTATCAGTCGCACGCAAGGTCATTCCGGCTCGATCCGTCGACACAACCAATGTGGAAACTCTAGTTCCTCGGCCGTCCATTGTAGGAGGGCCTGGTCCCCATATCCTTAACGGACAGGCCGGCCTGCGCCAACCGGCACGACTGACGGGAAAACCGGCAGGAACAGCGACTAGAGGTACAATCAGCCGGGATTAAGGCGACCCCTGGGTCGCCCGGGCGCTCGGGTCAGGAAACCTCGGGTCCGAATGCCGCGGCCGGCACCCCGGCGGCGAGATCGGCACGGCCGCGCGGGCGCACAGCGCGCTCGACCGGGGCCTCTACCACCCGCCAGGCGGCGGTGTTGTTCATCAGCGCGGTCAGGACCGCATTGTTGAGCTTGTGGCCGCCGCGAACGGTCTTGTAGGCGCCGATCAGCGGCAGACCGGCCAGCGCCAGGTCGCCGATGGCGTCCAGTGCCTTGTGGCGCACGAACTCGTCGGCAAAACGCAGGCCTTCCGGGTTGAGCACCCGATCTTCCGAGATCACCAGCGTGTTCTCGATGGAAGCGCCGAGCGCGTAGCCGGCACTCCACAGCCTCGAAACGTCCTTCATGAAGCCGAAGGTGCGGGCGCGGGCAATCTCGTTGCGGAAGGTATCCGGCGTCAGGTCGACGTCGAGGGTCTGCTTGCCGATCAGCGGATGATCGAACTCGATTTCGGCTTCGACGCGGAAGCCGTGCTCGTAGGGACGCAGTTCGCCCAAAGACTTGTCCTTGACGACCTGTACCGGCTTGATGACTTCGATGAAGCGGCGCGGCAGCGCGCGGTCCGTAAGACCGGCCTGATCGAGCGCCTCGACGAACGGCATGGCGCTGCCGTCCATGATCGGCACTTCCGGGCCGTCGATTTCGACGATGACATTGTCGACCTGAAGGCCGCGCAGCGCGGCGAGAAGATGTTCGGCGGTCGAGCAAAGCGGGCCGGTGGAGTCGCCAAGAACGGTCGCGAATTCAGTGGCGGTCACGGCGCGGACGTCGGCGCGGACCTGACGTTCAATTTTTCCCTCGGCGTCGACGCGACGAAAAACGATACCGGCGTCATCATCCGCAGGCAGCAGCGCCAGCGTGACGTTGCGCCCCGAGTGCACACCGACACCGGTGACGGTCACTTCGTCACGGAGAGTGGTTTGCTTAGCGCCCTTCATCGACCCCTATTCCGCAAAAACCGCGCATTACGTCTTGCGACACTGTGCGATCCCGCTTCAGTCCTACGCGAGGCCACATTTTCGCCTACGCTTGAAATGTCCTGCAGACGTGGCCGATCCCCCCGAAGATCGGAAAAGCCCCTTCCGCGCCCGAAACTTAGGCTCCTGGTCGGGACCGTCCAAGACACGGTTTCTTACGGACTGTTACTCTTTTTCGCCGCAATTTACGAATGGGTGCCGGTGGTGATGTCTTATTTACCCTACCGGGCGGCCGGGACAAACGCGGCGCAACGCCGTCTGAAGCGAAAAACCAAATTAATACAGTAGCTTAGTGAAAATAAGGCAGTCAGCCGAGATCGGTCGGCTGCCCCGCGCCAGCCATTGGCGGGGCAGCCGAATTGTTAATTCGCCTGGCGGCGCAGGAAGGCCGGAATGTCGAGTTGGTCATCCGGCGCCGGATTATGCACAGGCGCGGTGCGGCCATGCGGGTCAAGCCCCTGCGGCGCCGCCCGGCGGGCGTATTCCGAGACCGGATCGGCCGGACGCGATTCGGGGTGACGACCTTCCGGATTGCGGGCGGTCGGACGAACCGGCGGCTGCTCGAACTGCGGCATCGGATGCGCGGCGCGCGGGGCGGCAGGCTCCCCTTCGTCCCGCTTGCCGAGGCCGACCGAGGCCAGGCGCTGCATCAGCGACATGCGCTGCTTCTGCGGATGGTCGTCGCCCAGTTCGGCGCGGGCGGCCATCTGGTTCTGCGCCGGGATCGGCAATTCATCGACGCGCGGCATGCGCGGCGGCCGCTTCACGGTTTCCGGCATTGGCGGCACGAAGGCGGCCGGCATCGGCGCTTCCGCAGCCGGGGCTTCCATCGGTGCCGGCTCGAACAGCGACGGCTTGATCGGCATCGGCCGGATCGAGACGTCTTCAATCGCCGTGGTCTTCTGCGGCAGGATGGCGGCAGCCACCGCCGCATGAGCGGCGTCGAGCGCGGCGGCCGGAGCCAGCGGAGCTCTCTGCATCGGCGCGGGCGCCGCGGCCGGCGCGACACGGTCGGCCATGCGCCTGGTGTCCTGGCGCATCTTGCCTGCCAGTTCCTTCAGCGCGTTCTCGGCCGGCAGCGGCTGGTTCATGATGCCGGTCTTGTCGATGCCGGTGGCGACCACCGACACGCGGATGGTGCCTTCGAGGGTTTCGTCGAAGGTGGCGCCGACGATGATGTTGGCGTCGACGTCGACTTCCTCGCGGATGCGGGTCGCGGCTTCATCGACTTCGTACAAGGTGAGGTCCTTGCCGCCGGTGATGGAGATGAGGAGGCCGCGAGCGCCCTTCATCGACGCATCGTCGATCAGCGGATTGTTGATGGCGGCTTCGGCGGCGGTCAGCGCACGCTTCTCGCCGGTCGCTTCACCGGTGCCCATCATCGCCTTGCCCATCTCGCGCATGACGGCGCGGACGTCGGCGAAGTCGAGGTTGATGAGGCCTTCCTTGACCATCAGGTCGGTAATGCAGGCCACGCCCGAATAGAGCACCTGGTCCGCCATGGCGAAGGCGTCGGCGAAGGTCGTCTTCTCGTTCGCCACCCGGAACAGATTCTGGTTCGGGATGATGAGCAGCGTGTCGACCACCTTGTGCAGCTCGGTGATGCCGACTTCGGCGAAGCGCATGCGGCGCTGGCCTTCGAAGTGGAACGGCTTGGTGACGACACCGACCGTGAGGATGCCCATCTCCTTGGCGACCCTGGCAACGACCGGAGCCGCGCCGGTGCCGGTGCCGCCGCCCATGCCGGCGGTGACGAACACCATGTGCGCACCCGAGAGGTGGTCGCGGATCTCGTCCATGGTCTCTTCGGCGGCCGCGCGGCCGACATCCGGCTGCGAGCCGGCGCCGAGACCTTCGGTCACCTGATTGCCCATCTGAATGATGCGCTCGGCTTTCGACAGCGTCAGCGCCTGCGCGTCGGTGTTGGCGACGACGAAGTCGACGCCCTGGAGGCCGGCCGCGATCATGTTGTTGACCGCGTTGCCGCCGGCGCCGCCGACGCCGAACACGGTGATGCGCGGCTTCATCTCGTGAATGTCTGGAATCTTCAGATTGATCGTCATGTCATCTGCCTCTCGATTGCACGGGCGGCCACGTTTCGTGCCACCGAATGTCGTCCTCGTTGCCGCCCTGGGGTCAGAAACTCTCGCGTAACCACTGCCCGACCCGTGAGATGTACCCGCCTGTACCGGTCATCAGTTGCCGCGTGCGCCGCGGCTCGAAGTGCTCAAGATGCGCCGCCTGCGGATACACGAGCAGGCCGGCGGCCACCGCGAAGGCCGGCCCCTTGGCCGCCTCGGGGAGCCCGGCAAGTCCCAGCGGCCGCCCGATCCGCACCGGACGGCGCAGAATGCGGGAGGCCAGATCCGCCAGCCCCGGCAACTGCGCGCCGCCGCCGGTCAGCACCACCCGCGCCCGCGTCTCCGCGGCGAAGGGCGAGGTCGCCAGACGATCGCGCGCCAGTTCGAGGATTTCCTCGACCCGCGGCTTGATGATGCGCACGAGAGATGCACGCGACACGAAGCCCGGCGGCTCCCGCTCGTCGTCGCCCACCGTCGGCACCGTGATCATGTCCCGCTCGTCCGAACCACCGGACAAAACACTGCCATAAATTGCCTTGATTCGCTCGGCGCTTGCGATTCGCGTATTCAACCCGCGGGCGATGTCCATTGTGACGTGGTGAGCGCCGAGCGCGAAGCCGTCGGCATGGACGAAGCGCCCGCCGGAGAAGAAGGCGATCGAGGTCGTGCCCGAGCCGAGATCGATGCAGGCAGCCCCCAGATCAGCTTCATCGTCCGCTAAACAGGCAAGACCCGCCACATAAGGCGAGGCCACCATGGCCTCGACCTCGAGATGGCTGCGCTCGACCGTCAGCATCAGGTTGCGCACCGGAGCGACGTCGGCCGTCACCATGTGCATGTCGACGCCGAAACGGTGGCCGAGCATGCCGCGCGGCTCGCGGATGCCCTTGGCGGCGTCCAGCTCGTAGCCGATCGGCAGCGAATGCAGGATGGCGCGGCCGTCGCGCACCGAATGGCGCGAGGCGGCGGCCAGCACCCGGGCAATATCGCCATCGGCGACGGCGCTGCCGTTCAGCTCGACATCGGCGATGAAGCGTTCGGAGCCAAGGCGGCCGCCCGACAGCGACACCACGACGGATTCAAGCTGCACCCCGGCCATGCTCTCGGCGGCGTCGATGGCCTGGCGCACGGCCTCCTCGGCCTCGATGAGATCGACCACCTGCCCGGCTTTCATGCCGCTGGCGGCGGTGTGCGAGAAACCCAGGATGCGGACGCCATGGCTGCGGCGGCGCAGCACGTCCTGCGGCGCCTGCGGCTCCAGCCGGGCGATCATGCAGACCACCTTGGAGGTGCCGAGATCGAGACCGGCGACGACGGCGGCGCGGCGCGGCGACACCGGCTTCATCTTGGGCGTGAGGCCGAAGCGAAGAACGGTCATGCCTCGCTCCCCTTGCGCTGCTTGGCCTTGCGCGCCTTGTCGGCGGCCTTGAGGGCTTCCTCGCGCGCCGCGGCGGTGGCATCCGAGAGCCGCACCGTGACGCGATCGGACAGGCGCATGTCCACCATGACAATGTCGCGGTCGAGCAG
>JAEZEY010000325.1 GCA_023432845.1 Pseudomonadota bacterium | reverse complement strand
GTGCGGATGTTGAGCGATGTGGTGACCGTCGCCAGCGTCGCGGCCGAAGCCGGCAGCGACGCTGCCGCCAGCGCCGCGATGGCGGTCAACAGGGTCGCGGTTTTGCGCTGCATGTGAACACACTCCGTCGGGTTGATGGAGTGATTGTAACGCCGGGATGCAGGCATGCGTTCCGGCGGGAACCTGAAGGCGGCGCCCTGCAACCAGCGCTGTTGTTGATTCAGATCATGACCGGCGGGCGCGCGCGCTGCGATCCATGCTGCAAGCAGCAAAGGGAGGCAGGCGATGGTATGGCGACTTGTGCTCGGGACAATCCTGACCGTGTTTCTTGCCAGTGCGGCCCATGCGCAGCCGGTGACATCGCCGGAACGCAACAATCCGTTGCGTGCTGAACTTCTCGATGCATTGCGGCCGACCATTCAGGCTGAAACCGGCGGGCCGGTCAGTTTCGTGGTCGGCACCATCAACGTGATGGGCGAATGGGCCTATATCGGCGCGACGCCTGTGCGGCGCAACGGCAGCCCGATCGACTGGCGCGCCACGAAGTTCAGGGAGGCTTTCGACGCAGACATGTTTTCCGGCCTCGTCATGGCGCTGCTGCGCCGCGACGCCAAAGGCTGGACTGTTGTGGCCTTCGTCGTCGGACCGACCGACGTGTATTGGTACGACTGGGTCGAGAAATACAAACTGCCGGAGGCGCTGTTCGCGGGGCCGTAACCGCCGGAGTTCAGAAGCCGACTGCGGTGCCGTGCAGATCGTATTCGTCTGCGCGCTCGATCTTCACCGTAGCGATTTCACCGACGCGTAGCGGGCGACGACTGGCGACATAAACATTGCCGTCGATCTCCGGCGCATCGGCCATCGAGCGGCCCTTGGCCACGGTCGGACCGGACTCATCAATGATGACCTGCTGGCGGGTGCCGACTTTGCGCTTCAGTCGCCGCGCCGAGATCTTCTGCTGCGCTGCCATGAAGCGATGCCAACGCTCTTCCTTGACCTCTTCGGGCACCGGATTGTCCAAGGCGTTAGCCGGCGCGCCATTGACCGCCTCGTATTTGAAACAGCCAACGCGGTCGAGCGAGGCCTCATCGAGCCACTCGAGCAGGCTTTCGAATTCGGGGTCGGTCTCGCCGGGGAAACCGACAATGAAGGTCGAGCGAAGTGTGAGGTCCGGGCACATGTCGCGCCAACGCCGGATGCTGTCCAGCGTCTTTTCCTGCGAAGCCGGGCGCTTCATGCGACGAAGCACGTCGTGATTGGCGTGCTGCAGCGGCATGTCGAGATAGGGCAGGATCTTGCGATCGGCCATCAGCGGGATGACGTCGTCGACATGTTTATACGGATAGACGTAGTGCATGCGCACCCAGACGCCGAGCTCGCCGAGCGCATGGGAAAGATCCAGGAATTTCGCGCGGACCTCGCGGGTCTCGCCGGCGGCGTTCTTCCATGAACTTGGAGCGTATTTGAGGTCGAGGCCGTAGGCGGAGGTGTCCTGCGAGATGACCAGCAGTTCCTTGACGCCGGCCTTCACCAGACGCTCGGCCTCGCGCATCACGTCGGCGGCCGGGCGCGAGACGAGATCGCCGCGCAGCTTGGGGATGATGCAGAAGGTGCAGCGGTTGTTGCAGCCTTCGGAGATTTTCAAATAGGCGTAGTGCCGCGGCGTCAGCTTGATGCCTTCCGGCGGCACCAGATCGATGAACGGATTGTGCTTCGGCGGCGCGGCGCGATGCACGGCGTCCAGCACGCTCTCATATTGCTGCGGGCCGGTGATGGCGAGCACGCCCGGATGTGCCCTGGTGATGTTCTCCGGCTCGGCGCCCATGCAGCCGGTGACGATGACCTTGCCGTTCTCGTTCAGCGCCTGGCCGATGGCGTCGAGCGACTCCGCCTTGGCGGAATCGAGAAAGCCGCAGGTGTTGACGATGACGAGGTCGGAGCCCTTGTGCTCGCGCGTCAGCTCATAGCCCTCGGCACGCAGCCGCGTGATGATGCGCTCGGAATCGACCAGCGCCTTCGGGCAGCCGAGCGAGACGAAGCTGACCTTGGGCGCGGCCTGGGCGCCGGTGTCCTGGTCCGGTTTTGCGGGGGTATCGAGCATGCGGGAGGAGGTAGAGGCGAAAGTGGGGATTGGCAAGGGTAAACGCCGTCATGCCCGCGAAAGCGGGCATCCAGTAACCGCAGGATTTGCGGTCGAAATGACAGCGCCGAGGGTACTGGATCACCCGCTTGCGCGGGTGATGACGCCGTCGGCGTTACCTATTCCTCAGCGCCTCGGCTTCCTCGTAGAATTTCTTTTCCCAGGCCTTCTGGTTGTCCATGCCCTCGCGGATGAAGGGCGTGAACACCGCGACGTTGAGCAGCAGCCAGTTGATGAGGTTCGCCGGGAAGGCGAGGGGCTTGCGGAAATCGACGAACAGGACCACGCGCACCTTTTCGGTGTTATTCCACGCCTCATGCTCGAAGGCGTCGTCGAAGATCACGGCTTCCCCCTCACGCCAGCGATAGACCTCGTTCTCGACGCGGATGCCGAGCTTGTCGCGCGGCTCAGGCACGATCAGGCCGAGATGCTGCCGCAGCACGCCGTTGTACGGGCCGCGGTGCGGCGGCAAATGCTTGTTCGGTTCGAAGATCGAGAACATCACGGTGATGAGGCCGGGGATCTTCTGGCAGATGCGCCAGGTCTCCGGGCATTGCTTGATGTTCGCTTCCGACTTGAAGCCGTAACCGGCGAGTAGGAAGGTCTTCCAGCCGCGATCCTGGCTGATGGTGGAGACGTCGGTCGCCAGTTCATGGAAGCCGGGCAGTTCGTCTTTGCGGGTGAGGACCTTGTCGAGCTCGGCGCGGATCGCCGGCCATTCCTTCTCGATCTCTTTCGCCCAGGGAAACACCGCCTTGTCGTAGATCGGCGGGTTGCCGACCTTGGAGAAGCGCAAATTCAGCCGCTCGGCGAAGGCGACCACGCCCATAAAAAACCGCGTCATCGCGCTCGGGCGTCCCATGGGTTTGATGCCCTCGGTGCCGAATTGCTGGTTCGGCTCATTGGTCTGATTGGCGAGGGTCACGGTCGGTCGTCTCCATCCGGTCGGCGCCCGCGTGGGGCCGAAAGCGGCGCTAATCTAACCGCCGCAGGCGCACCGCAAAAGGTGTGTTCCCCATCGTGTTAAATCGTTCGGGCCGATCTTGGGCGACGCTGGTCCGGAATTGCGCTAGAAAGGCGAAACGGACCGGCAAGGGAGGCACCGATGAAGCGGTCGATCAGGCAAGGATTCGTCGCCGGCATCGCGGTGTGGCTTGCCGTCGCTGCGGCCGTGCCAATGGCGGCGGCGGCCGATGCGCGGGTGCCTAGCATGGAGGGGCCGAGGACCTTGCTGCCGTTTCCCCGCAGCGAACGCGCCCAGGCGGTCTGGTCCTCGAGCGCCTGTCAGCGCGACTGCGGCGCCTATTGCGCCTGGGGGCAGACGCAATGCCTCACCCGCAACGCCCAGAGCCAGTGCCTCAAGCTGACCGACGATTGCGATCGATACTGTCAGCGCTCTTGCCGGACGTCGGGCGGCCCTTGGTTGCCGCTGGATTTCTAGATCTTCGCCCGGACAGGCATGACTAACGGCCGGTTACGCCGATCGCGCCATTTGCAGCGCGGGGCGGAACGGATTGAAACTTTTTGTGTGCGAAATATGGCGCCATCGCGCGGCCCCCTGAAAATCCCGCGAGGAGTCTCGTGTCATGTCTCAGCATGGCGTCATCTTTTTCAGGCGTGGCCTGATCCTGCTCGTGGCAGCCGGCTTTTGCGCGCTCGCGCTGCTGTACCCGATTGGTGGCGGGACGCAGAAGACGGCTCTCGGTCCGCTGGCCAGCACGGCGCCGCCACTATTCGCCCCCGCCCGCCCGGCGGCCGTGGACGACCATGCCGTCATGAATGCCCTTCGCCAGGACGCCACTTTGGCGCTTGGTCAGTTGCGAGGCCGGACGCAGCCGTAGAGCCCGCTGCTTGCTGGCCCCGGGCGGCCCACCTATAAGCCGGGCGCATTCCCGTGAAGGTCGCGCTCATGAACCGCACACAACGCCGCGTCGCGCAGAAGCTGGCACCGTCTGCCACAGCGGAGCTATTCCAGCGCGCGCTCATGCATCACCAACAGGGCGACCTGACGGGCGCGGCGGTGCTCTACAAGAGAGTGCTGGCGGCCGATCCCGCCAATGCGCCGGCTTGCGACCGGCTGGCGGCGCTCTATCTGGCGCAGGGCAAGCGCGACAAGGCGGCGGCGCAATATGCCGAACTCGCCCGCATCGCGCCGCAGACGCTCAACCAGTTCGACATTGTCCTCTCGACCCTGAAGGCGCTGCAGCCGGATTTCGCTGCGGCGCTCGACGCCATCGCGCGCGGCGAAGCTGCGCCGGCGCCGACCGAGGCGACGGCCGCCGACGTGTATCTGCGCTGCGTGCTCGAGAACACCGCGGTGCGCGACTGGAGCTTCGAGCGCTGGCTGACCGCCGCCCGCGCAGCGCTGTTGGTACAGGCGCTTGACGAGACGGCGAAAGCGAGCGGCGATCTCGTTGCTTTTGCCGCCGCCCTGGCGCGGCAGTGCTACATCAACGAATACGTCTTCGCGGTTTCGGACGGCGAGGGCAAGAGCGTCGCAACGCTCAAACGCCGCGTCGTCGAAAGCCTCGAGGCCGGCACGGCGGTCACGCCGCTGGCGCTCGCCATGCTCGCGTCATACGAGCCGCTGCATGCGCTGGCGCGCGGCGTCAGGCTGCTCGCTCACAAATGGCCGTCCGCGGTCGATGCCGTGGTGACGCAGCAACTGCGCGAACCGCGCGAGGAAGCAGCCTTGCGCGAGACCATGCCGCGGCTGACGCTTATTGCCGATGGCGTCACGGCGGCGGTGCGCCAGCAATACGAGGAAAATCCCTATCCGCGCTGGGTGCGGCTGTCGGCGCCGCCACCGCCAATGGTGCTCGACGAGCTCATTCGCCACCAGTTTCCGTCGGTGCCGTTTCGTCCGCTCAACAAGACTGACCGACTCGATATTCTGATCGCCGGTTGCGGCACCGGGCGCATCGCGCTCGAGGTGGCGCAGAGCTTTGCCGGCGCGCATGTGCTGGCGGTCGATCTCAGCCTCGCCAGCCTCGCTGCCGCCAAACGCAAGACGCCGGCCGCGCTGACGGACAAGATCGAATTCGCGCAGGCCGACATCATGTCGATTGGATCGATCGGCCGTGATTTCGATTTCATCGGCGTCGGCGGCGTGCTGCATCACATGGCCGATCCGCTCGGCGGCTGGCGCGAACTGATCAAGCTGATGCGGCCGGATGCGCTGATGCAGGTCGGGCTGTATAGCGCGCATGCGCGCCGGGAGATCAACGAAGCGCGCAAGCTCATTGCCGAACGCGGCTATCCTTCAACGGCGGATGGCATCCGCCGTGCGCGGCAGGATTTGTTCACGGCGCCGAAGCACTATAATTTCATGACGTTGCGCGACTTCTTTTCGACCAGCGAAGTGCGCGATCTCATCTTTCACGTCCATGAGCGGCAGTTCACGATTCCCGAGGTGAAGGATTTCATCGACGTGAACGATCTGGCCTTCATCGGCTTCGAGTTCAGCAATCAGGGCGTTCACCAGCACCACCGCGCTGTGTTTGCCAGACACGGGTGGTCGCTTACCGACCTGGCGCGTTGGGACGCCTACGAGCGCGACAACCCCGACATCTTCGCCAACATGTACGTGTTCTGGGTACAGAAGAAGGGGTGAGGGCGCCCGGAATGAATCGGGTGGCGGAAGGGGTGAGATTCGAACTCACGGTAGGCTTGCACCCACGCCGGTTTTCAAGACCGGTGCCTTAAACCACTCGGCCACCCTTCCATTGAAATCATTGGAGAAATTTGAGAGACTTTTCTCCAAAATCCCAGTTTGCTACCATTTTTCTGCCCAATCGCTTTGGGCCGCGGCGCTATGTGCACCGAGGGAGCCGAAAAGGGAAGACTCTTTGCCTTCCATCGCCCGGACGTGACTGTGTTTCGGCGTGCAAATAGACGCCGATTGACAATCGAGAAATGGTTCCCTCGGCACCCGCATTTCGTTTTTTGCGCGATTTCGGCGTTTTCGCGCGCCTGAGGCGTCAGTCGGCGACGAGGTGGACCACCTTCATCTTGCGCGCTTTCATTTCCGCGATCAGCATCGGCAGGAGCTTCACGGTCTCCGGCTGGCTGTCGTGCAGGACGGCGATGCCGCGGTTCTGCCGGTCGAGCAGCTTGCGCAGACGTTCGAAGGTCGCGGCCGCCTGCTGGCCGCGCCAATCGGCCGGACTGATGTTGGTATTGATCACCGTGCCGTGATGCTCATGCACGAACGAGACGAGCGTCGGGGTCGATTTGAATCCCGGAAAACGCACGAGGCGAGGGCGGTCCGCCGCCACGCCATAGGCAGCTTTCTCGACGGCCTCGTAACCGCGCCGGACATCGTCATTGGCTTCGTCGCGCGGCAGCCGGTTCAACTCGCGATGCGTGTACGAATGGCTGCCGATCGCGTGGCCCCGCTCGCGCACGAGCTTGACGAGTCCAGGCTGAGCTTCGGCGCGCTTGCCGATCATGAAGAATGTGGCGCGCACGCATTCCTTGTCCAGAACATCGAGAATGGCGGGCGTGGTGTCCGGCATCGGACCGTCGTCGAAAGTCAGGACAATCTCGCCATGCGCCAGGCCGAGCGCAGGATATCCGCGACCGACGCCGATGGTGTCCTTAGTCGATACCTTGAGGGCGCGCGATGTACCCAGCGCACTACTGTCGCAGGCGTGCGCGGGGACTGCGCTCGTGCTCAATGCGATAACCAAAAGCGCTGTGAGGCTGCTTCGCATCAGCGGAACATGTCACGGAAAAGGGCCAGCTTTGCGACGCCGAGCCTCACATTTGCGTCGCGATCCTCTGCCAGTCTCAACGCATGAATGTTCCACGGCGCACGTTTCTCGCGGGTCTTTCATCGTTTGGCGTCGCCGCATTTGCAGGCGCCGGCATGGCGGCACCCACGACACTGAAAGCCGCTGCCGGTGGCCGCGGCCTGATTTGGGGCGCGGCTGTCCAGCACACCCAGCTTAAGGAGGATGCGGAATTCGTCGCGCTGGTGGCAAGGGAGTGTTCCGCGATCACTCCTGAGTGGGAAATGAAGTGGGCGGCCATCGAGCCCCGGGAGGGCAAACGGAACTTTGCCCGCGCAGACGCCATCGCGAAGTTCGCAAGGGATAAAGGAGTCCACGTGCGCGGTCATGCGTTGGTCTGGCATCGTAGCGTGCCCGGCTGGGCGCGTGACGGCCTCACATGGGACGCCGTCGCTGTGCATGTGGAAACCATGCTGCGGCGCTATCGAGAAGCGCCTTTCATCGAATGGGACGTGCTCAACGAGGTGATCGAGCCGAATGACGGTCGCGGCGGCGGCCTGCGCAACAGCCCGTTCCTCCGGGCGCTGGGCCCAGACTACATCGCGCGAACGCTGACGCTGGCGCGCGCCACCGCACCGAATGTCAAGCTCTACATCAATGAGTACAGCCTTGATTACGACGGTCCCATCGAACGCGAGCGACGGGACAAGCTGCTGCGCCTCGTTGACTCATTGAGAACGTCGAACGTCCCGCTCGACGGCATCGGCATCCAGGGCCATCTTCGGATCGACAAGTCGCCGTTCTCCGCCGAAGCGTTGCGCAAGTTTCTCGCCGAGCTCGCCAGTCGCAATGTCAGGATTGCGATTACCGAACTCGACGTGCGGGAGCAGAACCTCGAGCTCCCGAAAGACGAGCGCGACCGGATCGTCGCCGCCGAAGTCAAGCGATACCTGGAAGTGGTGCTAGATGAGCCGGCGGTCACCGGCGTCACGGCCTGGGGCCTGTCGGACCGCTATTCCTGGCGATCGCCACCCGAGCTCATCCGCACCGGGCGCCGCAATCGCGGCCTGCCGTTTGACGAGGCCCTCGCGCCCAAGTTGTTCAGGGATACGATTGTCGCGGTATTGCAGCAGGTCGCCGCGCGCTGAAAGGTGGCGCAGCGACGCGCGGCTGCACCAGCGGTGCGATGACAAGCGCCAGCGTCAGAGCGAAGGCGATGCTGGCAAATCCCACCATGCCACTGAACGGCGTTGCTTCGGTCATGCCGCGCAGCATGAAGAATACGAGCAGCGCCGCTTCGTTGACCGCGCCGAGCCGGTGGGCCTGCCGGAACGTCTGCCAGAGCGCGAAGAAGAAGAGCGCGAGCAGCGCGATGCCGCCGGCGAACAGCAGCTCGAGGCACATATTGTGCGCGTGCGCCGCGACGTGAAACAGTCGCGGGTCGAGCGGCAGGATCGCTAGTGCCGATGTATAGCCGTACCCGGTGAGCGGTCTTTGCGTCCACATCTCGAGCACCACCGACCAGATCGCGGTACGGCCGGTGGCACTGGTGATTTCCTCGGCGCGGCCCGAACGCGACAGCAGCGCGAAAATCTCGTCGGAAAAGAAGATCAGCGCCGCCAGGGCCACCATGCCGAGTGTGACCGTCAGCATGATCTTCGGCCCCGAATTTCTGCGAAACACGTATCCGAACCACAAAGCGGCAGCGAGGGCGATCATCGAACTTCGGTTGTTGCTGAGCACGAGGCAGGCCAGCGCGCTCGGAATGAGCGCCAGCGCCACCGAGCGGCCGAAGAGGTCGAGCGAGCGCCAGTAGAGGATCGCCATGGCGGCGCCGAACGCGGCGATGAACCCGATGCCGTTGGCGGAACCCGTCAGCCCTTTCATGCGGCCGATCTCGCCGAAGCCGCCCTCCGGCGTCCAGGCCTGCATGACGCCGATAGACGGAATGGCGAAGTAGACGAAGATTGAGCCGAGGCAGAGCAGGAGCGCCGCACACATCATGACCTGGACTGCGACGCGGGACGAAAGCCAAACGGACAAGTAGACCGCATAGAGGTAGCAGGCCAGAAACAACAGGGCACAGGCCAGCGCGAATGGGACTTTGACAGCGTACAGCGCACAGCCCGTCAGGGCGACAAAGAAGACCAGCCAGACGACGAACAGACGGGGGAAGCGCAGGCGATTGATCGCGAAGCTGTAAAACAGGGCGCTGGTGGTGAGGATCATGGCGAAGGAGCCAAGTTTCCCCGCCACCTGAAAGTCGATGCTCTTGTCGTCGTACTCTCGGATGCGGAAGATCGCGGCGGCAACAAAAATATAGATCACCGCCATTACTGCGCCAAAGTGGCGGTCGCCGAGCCCGCCCTGTGCGATCGCGTAAAATCCGATTAGCGCAGCCGGGGTGAACGCCAGCAAGCTGAGCGCGGTCATGTCGTCTTCCGCAAGCGGCATCGCCGCCACTGCCGCAGCGGCGCAGAGCAGACCGAAGGGCACGACGAAATAGGTAATGCCAAGTCTGCTCGATGTCATCCGATCGTCACCATGGTCTCGGTGTCAGAGGTCTGCCGCAATAGTAGGCAAGGCAAAGTTCCATCGTCAGTAAGGTACGCCATCACTGTGACCAGATTGGGAGACATCGTCGCCCGATGAGCAATGGTCACATGCTGCTATCCGGACGAGCCATGGAACCTTCGCCGCATCCAACGATGATGCAGAGCCTAAAACAACGGCTTCGCGGCATAACATTGGTGCTGCCGCCTTCGCGGCCGGTCGTCTATCTCGACTATCCGGTTCACAACAATGTCGGCGATCTCTTGATCCATCAGGGCGCCGACGCGTTCCTTGAGGACCACAATTACTGCGTCCTCGGGCGCTTCAGCATGCATGATTTCACGAGGCGTGGTCGCGACGATGAGGCATCGCTTGTGCTGAAACCCTCGATCCGCGATCTCGACGCGCTGGTGAAGCGCGGCTGCGCGATCGTTCTTCATGGCGGCGGCAACTTCGGCGACATCTGGCCGCAATTCCAGATATTTCGCGAACTGATCATCGCTCGCTACCCCGGCACGCCGATTGTCGTCCTTCCGCAGACCATCCATTTCGGCAATACCGTGCAGCGGGAACGCTCTGCGCGACTACTGTCGACCCACCAGCATCTCCACATCTTCGTCCGCGATCGTGAGTCGCTCAGGTTCCTCCGGGAGGCCGGCGTCAGTGGCGGACTGATGCCGGACATGGCGCACCAGCTTTGGGGGCGACCCGAGCTTGCAGCGCCCGGGTCTGAACACGGCACACTGGTTGTCCGACGGCGCGACCGGGAGAGTCGCAACATGGCCCGCGCCGCCCAATTCGACTGGGACGAACTCAACGGCGGCGTCTCGCGCTTCATGCTGCGGGCGCTGCGAAAGTGGCAGATCATCGACAATCCGCTGCGCCATGCGGTGTCGAACTACGCGCTGTGGCGTGTTTATCGAGACAGTCTGGTGGCGCGCGCTGTGGCGCGATTTCGGCCTTATGCCGTGATCGACACGGACAGGCTGCATGGCATGATCCTCGCCGCGTTGATGAACAAGGAGGTTCGTTACAGCGAGGGAAGTTACGGCAAACTCCAGCGTTATGCCGACCTGTGGCTCGGCGGATCCGATCGGATTGGTGCGGGTCGCACGCTCTCGGCGGCGGAATAGAGTGGGCCGGACGTGTCGAAACGCCTGAAAACACAGGTGGTCCGCGCGGTTCCGTGGAGCATCGCCGAAAGCGTCCTCAACGGTCTCGCCGGTCTGGCGCTCGTCCTCACACTGGCCTGGCTGCTCACGCCCGCCGAGATCGGGAAGGCGACGGTGGCGCTTGCCATCGTCGGTGCGGTCGAGATCCTTGTACAAATCGGCATGGTCGAGGCTCTTGTCGGAGCGAAGTCGGCCCATACGCGCGCGTCCGACACCGCCTTTACGGTCGTCGTCGCGATGTCCGTTGTTGCCGCGGTATTCTGTTTCCTGGTCGCCGACGAGGTCGGCAGGTTTTATAACGAGCCTGAAATCTCGGAACTTCTGAAAGTCGCCGCGCTCATTCTTCCCGTCAACGCGCTGGTCGCGGCACCGACCGGTCTCCTGGTGCGTAAGATGCGCGCCGCCGCAGTCACGCTGCGCATGACGGTGACGCGCATCGTCACTGTCCTTGCCACCGCACTGCTGGCTTACCTGCATTTCGGCGCGTGGTCGTTGGTGCTCGGCACCCTGGCGGGCGCGGTCGCAACATTGCTTACAGTCGCGCCGGTGATGTCGCGCTGGCCGCGTTTTCGCTTCTATCCGGCAGAGTTTCGCAAGCTGATCTCGTTTGGCGCAGCGCTGAGTGTCGAGCGCCTGTTATGGGGTCTGATGACGCGCCTGTTCTGGTTGGTGATCGGCTACGTCCACGGCGCGACGATCCTCGGCTATTTCCAGTTCGCGCAACGGCTAGTCGACGAAACCGCCAACCTGGTGCAGACCTTTGCAATACGTTTTGGTCTGTCTTTCTTCGCGGCGTTGGAGCGCGCCGGCCGGGACCCGGCTGATGCGTTCCTAAAGGCGACGCGTCTCATTACGGCGGTCGCCGCACCGGTCTTCACCGGGCTCGCATTGGTGATGCCGGATCTGGTAGGCACGGTCTTTTCAGCCAAGTGGCAACCGGCGGTGATCGTCGCCCAAGTGGCGGCTCTCGGCTGGGTAGTGGGCTTTAATCGTGTGCTGGTCGGCCCGGCGCTGCGGGCACGCGGCCGTCAGGCCGGTCTCGTCTTCTACGCGGCCTTGGCCTGCGCCGTCTCGATTATCGCGGCGTTGCTGACCGCAGGCTATGGTCTGCCTGCGATCGCGCTCGCCTGGGTCATGCGCCATCTCGTCGGCGCGCCATGGAGCGTGTTTGCTATACGGCGCTATCTCGGCATCCCTGTGTCTCGGCAGGTGGGAGCGGTGATCCGCTCGCTGACCGCGGCAGCCTTGATGGCGGCTGTGGTCGTCGGCGTCGAAATATTGATGCAAGGGCAGGCGACGCTGGCGCGTTTGATTGCTGAAGTCGCGGCCGGGGCTGTGACCTACGCGGTGGCGCTCGTGGTCATCGATCGCACCACGCTGCGGCTGCTACGCGATCTCGCCGCCGACCTGCGCGGGCTCAGAGCGCCGGCGCGGCCGCAGCCAGCCGGGTGATCTGCTCACCAGAGCGATCGTCCGGCGACAAGGCGATGTCGTCGAGCCGATCGAAGAATGCCGCTCCGTTCGTCGTTTCGAATTTGCGCGCGAAGACGAATCGTTTGCCAAGAAACGCCGGGGCGTCGTCAAAGGTCAGTGCTTGCGGGTGGCCGCGCCGCGAACCACGCATGTTGTAATAGCGGTGGTTGTCATTGACGAAATGAAAATCTGGCTCGTTCACCAGCACGGTCTGAATGAAACACTCGTCGGGGATCAGCACGCGGCGCATGTAACCGACGATGTCCGGATTCGCATTGACGAAGTCGAGCAGATAGTCGGCACAGCGCCGCCGGATCGTGTGCCAGTAGCTGCCGGCATAGCAGCGGAACCGCTCGGTGAACGGCGCTGCTTTGGCGCGGCGTCCAAGTAGCAGGCCGTAAGCCGTGTTAATCCTGTAAGGCGCATCGAGCCGATCGAACGCGACCCGTGGCCATTTCAGGGCGGCGCGCTCTATCACGCTCGCCGTGGCCTTGATCTTTCTGTACTGAAAATAGTAGCGGCCGTAGCCGTGCCCCGGCGGCCAGTGCATCGGATGCATCTGCTCCGCGTTCTGTCGCACGGCATCGAAATGATGGAGAAAGCCGTCGTGTTTCGCGGCGACCAATTCGGCGGCGAAACCGGCGAGCGAGGACACTGGATAGTCCTGCCCGCTCAAATTGGTCACCCAGTCGTAGTCGATGTTCTCGCGCGCCCATCGCAGCGCCGCGAGGTATCCATCGACGATCTCGAAATCGCCGCGTCCGCCCTTGCCGTTGATGATATGCACATGAGGGTCGCCGCCAAAGATGGACGCCGACAGCGGTATGGCGCGGATGTCGTGGCTGATGAGCACGTGACAATTCAAGCAGCCCCGGCGCAGCACGCGAGCGAGTCGCGCCAGTTGCGCCGGCTCCTTGTGGCTCTGGATGAGGAACAGGGGGCGCATTGGTTCTGGCGTCAGTCAAAGGCGCCGGCGGCGGCGAGCTTCTCCTTGGTCGCCTCTGCGTTGCTGAAGCGGCCGTAGGGTCCGACCTCGATGTCGCGGCGGATGATTCTCGCCGGATTGCCGGCCACGACGCAGCGCGGAGGCACGTTTCTGGTAACAACGCTGCCGGTGCCGACGACGCTGCCGTCGCCGATCTCAATGCCCGGCAGGATCACGCTGCGTGCGCCAATGAAGCAATTCCGGCCGATGCGGGTATGCAGATAGAGTCCGCGCGTCATGTCGTGCGCCAGGATCGCGGCGTCGAATGCGATGTAGCTCCAGGCGCCGACGTGGACACCGGCGGGATAGGTCTTGTCGAAGCGGGCGCTCAACGAGAATGACGCGGTGGGGTCGATGTCCATGCCCCACACCCGCGTGTAGTAAAGCGTCTTGGCGCGAACCAACGCGCGGCGCAGCCAGCTGAGCGCGTTGAGACTGCGCTGCCTGCGCCGGCGTGGAGGTCGCGCCGCGGCAGTCTGCAAGGTGTTGGTGTCGTTGGTGAGCATCGTGCCGCTTCTTCAGGATTGCGTTCGGATCGTCGTCGAAACGACCGCAGCCGGCGCGTCAAGCGCCGCCTCGCATGGTTTGGCATGATTTGGCCGAGAGAGCAGGCATCAACACGGTTAGCCCGATGGTCCTGGCTTGGCGCTGTTCACCAGGGGTAAAGACCCGCGCAGTACTGCGCGGGAAGCGCCGGCAGAACCGGGTCAACGTGGCGGCCGCCGCCGTCAGTGTGTTCTGCCGCGGTTCGATGGCGATCAAACCGGCCTTGAGCACATAGGCATCCTTCACGTTCGGCAGGTCGAGCGTCTGCAGGCAGACCTTGAAAAGGTCCTGATAGAGCCGTGCCGGCTTGGTGAGAGCGCCAGCCATGCCCTGCAGTATGTAATCGCGGCTCTTCGCGCAGCCGCCCGCCGCCTCGGCGCCGCCCGCACCGAGCGCCAGCAGCAGGGTCGCAAGCAGTGCTGTGGCCGGCCGCATCACGTTGACGACTCCGCGGCGCCAACACGCGGCTGCCCGAGGTAGGAGTACGGCGTGATGTATGAACTGCTCCGGTAGTCGTCGTAGTCGCGGAGCCTTTGCATGTCGACGCGGGTCAGTACAGTACCGAGCAGATGTCCCTGCATGGGAGCCAGTGTTTCGAGCGCCTGCGCCACGACATCGCGCGGGGTGGCATCCCAGCGGATGGTCAGCAGCACGCGATCGGCGATTTCACCGAGCGCTCGCGCGTCGACGAGCGGCACCAGTGGCGGCGAGTCAATGACGACGTAGTCGAAATGGGTACGCAGACGTTCGAACATATTGCGCATTGCATCGGAGAAGACGAAATCGTTGGCGGCGCCGCGCGGCCGGGGCGGCGAGGGGAGCACCGCGAGGCCGGTCGGGCGATCAACGAACAAGGCCTTTTCGATCGGCGCCTGGCCGAGCGCCACCTCGACGACCCCCACGTTCGCCTTCGGGCAAAGCGAACGGCTCATCTCCGGATTGCGCAGGTCGCCTTCGACCAGGATGGTGCGCTGGCCGAGTGCGGCGATCGACAGCGCGAGATTGGCGGCGAGCGTCGTCTTGCCTTCGCCGTCGATCGAGGAAGTTACCACGATAGACTTGGCCGGTCCGTGCCGCCCCGCGCGCTGAATTGCCAGCCGCACCGCACGGACGGACTCCGCGGACAACGAGGTCGGTTCGTCAAGTACATAGCGCATCAGCGGTGGCTGCATCGCCGTCGGAAGGAGTTGCACGGCATTCGGATCATAGTCTTCGAGGGCCGCCCGCCCTCTGTTGGCGCGGTTCGAAAGTTCGCGCGTGCCGATGACCGGAATTGCGGCCAATGTCGGCACGCCAGTCACTTCTTCCGCGTGCCGTAACGACTTGATGCGGTGGTCCGCGCTATCGAGCACGAAAGCGAGCACGCTGCCGAAACCGATGCCGAACATCCCCGCCGCGGCAAGGATCAGCGTGCTTCTCGGGAAGGACGGCTGGATCGGAACATCGGCCCTCGAAACCAGGCGCGCGTCGGGCAATTCGAGCGTCTCTTGCGCGCTGGTTTCCTTGTAGCGGGCGAGGAAGCTTTCGTAGAGCGTGCGGTTGGCGTCGGCCTCTCGTTGCAACTCGCGCAGGCGCACTTGTTCGAGGCCCGACTCGTTCGATGTATTCTTCAGGTACGAGAGGCTCTTCGTTAGCGCGTCTTCGCGGGACTGAGCGACCTTGTAGGCCTGTCGGGTACTTTCGAGGATGCGCTGCACTTCCTCGTCAATCAACCTCTTCGTTTCTCTCAATTGCGCTCTGGCATTCACGACCAGAGGATGCTGCGGCCCGTACTTGCTCGACACGTCGGCGAGGGTCTTCGCCA
>JAEZEY010000307.1 GCA_023432845.1 Pseudomonadota bacterium | reverse complement strand
GCCCCGCGGCCCGGGGCGTCGCCCCGCAAAAATCGCTACGATTGCCCCGCAGAATGATTCTCCGGGGGCTGACCATGTCGCGATCTTTGCTGACTGCTTTTGTTCTTTGCGCCGCGGTGGCGGCAGGGCCGGCGCTGGCCGACGATATCCTCGATGCCATCGAGCAGGGGCGCACAGCCTATCAGGCCGGAGACATGGCCGGCGCCAAGCAGTCGCTGGATACCGCCTCGCAACTGATCGCGCAGAAGAACGCCGAAGGCTATGCGGCGCTGCTGCCGGAGCCTCTGTCCGGCTGGCAGGCGGACAAGGCGCAGACGAGCGCCGTCGGCGCCGCCATGTTCGGCGGTGTCTCGGCGGCGAACCGCACCTACACCAACGCCAAGGGCGACACGGTGGAAGTCTCGATCAGCGGCGATTCGGCACTGGTGATGCAGTTCGCGCCGATGCTGAACAATCCGGCCATGGCCGGCGCGTTCGGCAAGCTGATCCGCGTCGGCAGTCAGCGCGCGGTGCAGAACCCGGATGGCGACATCATGATGGTTGTCGCCAACAAGTTCCTGATCAACGTTCAGGGCTCGGCCGATGCCGCCAGCAAGGTGGCCTATGCGCAGGCAATCGACGTCGCCAAGCTGTCGAAGATGTAAGGGCCGAACAGGATGAGTCCGCGGCTGCGATGGGTCGGCGTCGGAGCGGCGCTGCTCGTCGCGGCTTGCGCTTCGGACGAGGTCGGGCCGACCCCGGCGGAACTGCGGGCGCGATGGGATGCTCAGAATGTCGCGCCGCAGAACTACAAGAACGACCTGTTGGCCTTCCTGCGCGCTTATCTGAACGAGCCGGTGGGCGTGCGCAACGCGCTGGCCTCCAAGCCGCTGCTGAAGAAGGTGGGGCCGGGCGACCGCTACATCGTCTGCGTTCGCTTTCGCGAGCGCAAATCGGGCAACACCTACGCGCCGCCGAAAGACGGTGCCGCCACCTTCGTGTCGGGCAGGCTTGATCGTTTTATCGATACGCCGACGGAAGTTGCTGCGCTGTGCAAGGATGTGTCGCTCGAGCCGTTCCCCGAATTGGAGAAGCTGACGCCGTGACAACGGCGTGCCAGGCGCGGCCGCCGGCACGGAAAGCGACGAGAACCCGAAGTAAAAAATAACTAATAACCGCCGGGGTGACCCGACGGTTCGCTTTGTTCATTCAAAGGTCGAAAGTGTCCCCGGGCTGCGAGGCTACTTAACCTTGAGGTTCTCTGCCGACGTCTTGCCGCGGTTTTCAACGAGTTCGAACTGCACGGTCTGACCTTCGTTCAGCGTGCTGAGTCCGGCGCGTTCCACCGCCGAGATATGGACGAACACATCCTTGCCGCCCTCCTGCGGTTGGATGAAGCCGTAGCCCTTAGTCGGATTGAACCACTTCACGGTGCCCTGAGGCATGCTAGATCTCCGAGGTATTACGAGTAGTAGCAATGACCAGTTTGGCACAATCTTGAACCGGCGAACAAGCGTTTCCGGTTGCTCCGAGGCCGTGACAATTGGTTCAATTTTGGGCCAAATCGCCCGATTGGTGCAAAATTCGCCGCCAGTGCGGTCGTGGTGCCGGATGAGGGGATTGAACCCCCGACCTTCGGTTTACAAAACCGCTGCTCTACCGCTGAGCTAATCCGGCGATTTCTGCCCGGATAGCGGATTAGGCCTGACAAATCAATTGTATGTCGCGCCCCGACGGCCGCCGAACGCGGCAAATGCCGCCGCTGGCTTTTGCCTCGTATTGGATGCACACAAACGCTGCGCAGCCGGGGAGGTTGCGGGGCGTTCGTGTTCGCGCTTCCGGCGGCCGTATCAGATCGCCGAATGGGTCATCAGAGGTGGGTGATGTCCCGATCCTTGATTCGGGGAAAACAGACTCACGACGGCGCTCGTGGTCGCGACGATCGGGAGGTTCCCGCCGCTCGGCCGCGTTGCGACGCTAGAGGCTGGTAGCCATGCGCTCCAGCACGGCGATGAGCCAGGCCGCGGCCTGAAGCACAGCAAGGCGCTGAGTCAGTTTGGCCTTGCGGAAGGTCTCATTGAGAAGCTTGAGTGCGCGCTTGTGGCCGGGATGGGCTTGCACGTCGGCCCCGAGCCGGTCCAGCCGCGCCAGCAGGGCGTCGCGGCGCTGCTCGACTTCGTCGTAACGCTGGCGAAAATTTTCGCGCTCTGCGCGGACGGTCGTGCTGCCTGTTGAAGTCCGGCGCTTTGGCATGCCGATTAAGTTTAACCGCTGTCGTTAACGTCGCCCCGACGACTCTTGTCGTGGATGATGACAGGAAAATCAAGGCGCCCGTGCTCATCCGGCATTGGCGGGATTAATGTTACCCGGCGATTGAAAGTGGTCGCGTAAATCGTTCGTATATTGTGCAAGGCGAGACATCACGAACGGATCGCCTGCGATGCGCACCACGATTGCCATTGCTGCCTTGATGGGAGCCTTCGGTCTGACGGCCGCGTCGGCTGCCGATCTGTCCGGTCGCGTCACGTATTACGAACCGTATCCGGTGCGCGCACCGCAGCTTCTCGTTTACGACGTCGAGCCGGGCACTGTGGTTCGCGCCTGGTGGGCACAGCCGTGGCAGAACCGCCGCTATTTTCCGTTCACCGGCAAGAAGCCGAAGGTCGGCCGCCGCGAGGATCTCAATGCCCCGCGGCGAATCGCGGCGCCAGCGCCCACTTATTACCAGGAGTGGTCGACGCTCTCGCTCTATCCGCCCCGTGTGATCATGCCGCCGGCCGATGTGGCGCCGGTCATGCCCCTTTTGCCGCCGAAGTGAGATGACCTTGTCGCGTACCAAAATCGCAGCGCTTGCCCTCGCTACCATCCTGCTCGGCGCCGGGACCGCGGAGGCGCAATGGTACTCGTCGGCGCCGCCGCCGCCGCTCTATCCCTATGCGCAGCCGAGCCGCACGGCGAGCCAGCCCTACGCCATTGAAGTCGCGCCCGGCGCTTATGTCATTCACCGGCCCGGCGAGACCGACGCGCGACCGACGCGCCGTGCTCAGCGTGCCGCACCGGCGGCGCAGACCCAATCTTCGCGCGCTAGCTCTTCGCAGGCCAAGCCGACACGCACCAGGAATGATCCGGCGCTGATCGAAGAATTGCGCCAGCAAGTGGCGGGCAAGAAGACCGTCATCAACACGACCAGGGTCGTTTACAAGAAGCCGAAGGTCGTGGAGACGAAGCGTTACGTCGATCTGCCGCCGCGCGTGGTGGAGCGCTACACCGTTGTCGATGACTCTGGTGACGACAAGAAGGTTGTGATCGAGGCGCCCGCGGCAGCGGCGCAGGGCAAGAAGAGCAAGCCGGCCAAGGATTCGACCAAGGATTTGACCAGGGGTGGCCCTCGCGTGATCCAGGCCGATGCCGAGATCACCATCCTCGGCCCCGACCGCATGACCATCCAGCTCTATCGCAAGGGCGAGCTCGGCAAGCCGGGTGCGCGGCTGAACTGACGGATTTCAGAGATAGTGGGCGGCGACGGCGGGCTGGGGGGCCCGCCGTTTGCTTTTTGGGGGGCGAGGGTCGCAACGGCAGAGGTGTCAGGCCGTAGGGCGCGTTGGCCGAAGGCGTAACGCGCCGAGACGAGTAGGAAAAGCGGGGCAATGCGCTGACGCTATTGCATCCTACGGGCTGGTTATACGAGGTCCAGGTGACGTTATGCCCGTAGCCCGGGTGTAGCGAAGCGTAACCCGGGAACGATCGATAGGTTTGCCCCGGGTTCGCTGCGCTCACCCGGGCTACTCTCTCTACGCTCAATCATCACCAAATGCGGCTTGGGCTGCCCGGCGCCGGATCTAGGCCCGGCTGGCGATATAGAGCGACAGCACCGCGGCGTTCGAAACGTTGAGGCTCTTGATGTCGCCCGGCATGTCGATGCGGGCGACCTTGTCGCAGAGTTCGCGCGTCGACTGCCGCAAGCCTTTGCCCTCGGCGCCGAGCACCAGCGCCAGCGGCTTTTTCAGCGTCATGTCCGACAGGTCGGCTTCACCGTCGGAATCCAGGCCGACCACCATGAAGCCGCGCTCCTTCAGCGCCGTGAGGCCGCGGCCGAGATTCTGCACGGTCACGAGCGGCACCAACTCCAGCGCGCCGGAGGCGGCCTTGGCCA
>JAEZEY010000301.1 GCA_023432845.1 Pseudomonadota bacterium | reverse complement strand
GACCAAAGCGATGTAGGCTTCTTCCTCCATCGTCAGGCCGAGCCCGCCGAACTCTTCCGGAATGGATAGGCCGAACAGGCCGAGCGCGCGCATCTCCGCAATGATCTCCTCCGGCACCCGATCGTTTTCCGCAACATCCGCTTCGCAGGGCATCAAGCGCTCGCGCACGAAGCGCGAGATCTGATCGACAAGGGATTCAAGGGTGGCGTGGTCGCGGATCATGGGTCGGGGGCTCGGATTAGAGGGTTTGCAGGCGTGATTTCAGGCGGTCGAGCAGCCGATACAGCATAAGCGTCTCTTCGGTGGTGAAGCCGTCGAGTGCGTTCATGTAGTAGCGGTTGATGTTGATCAGCATGCGCCCCCAGGTCTCGGTGCCGTGGGCCGTGAGACGGATGCGGCGGACCCGCCCGTCCTCGGCGATCCGGGTGCGTTCCACCATTCCCTGGCCCTGCAGCCGGTTGAGGACGGCCGTCAGGTTCTGGCGGCTGAGCAGCAGGAACTCGATGAGTTCCTTCACGGTCATGCCGCGGTCACGGACCGACGGGCGCGAAAGCGCGCCGAGCACCGCCCACTGCTGGGTGGTGGTGCCGAACTCGGCCACGGACCGAGAGCCGGTCTTATGCAGCAGGTTCGACGCCTGGTAGAGGCGGAAAAACAAGCGGTTAGCCGTCTCGAACCGAATGACTTCGTCGGCGGACGGCTGTGCCGAAGCGGGATCAGGAGCGGTGGGCATGGAATAATCTATCAATGTATTGCCTTATCTCAAAATGTATCATACCATTGATACATCTACTAGAGCAGGGGGCAGTTTCGTGCGTGGTTTGGCGGGTAAAGTAGTGGTGGTAACGGGCGGCGGCGGCGGGATCGGTACGGCTGCTTCCATTCGCTTCGCGGAGGAGGGCGCCAAGGTCGCCGTCTTCGACGTCGATGGCGAGGCGGCGGCGCGGACAGCGGCGCAGATCACCGGCGCCAAGGGCACGGCCCAAGCCTTCACCTGCGACATCGTCGAGTACGCCGCCTGCCAGAGCGCGATCAAGGCCGCCGAGGCGGCGCTCGGCCCGATCGACGTCCTGGTGAATAACGCCGGATGGGACGTGTTTCGGCCCTTCACCGAAACCACGCCCGACGACTGGACGAAGATCATCGCCATCAACCTCACCGGCACGCTCAACATGCACCACGTAGTGCTGCCGGGCATGGTGGAGCGCAAGCGCGGCCGCATCGTCAACGTCTCGTCGGATGCCGGCCGCAACGGCTCGTCCGGCGAGGCGGTCTATGCCGCCTGCAAGGCCGGCATGATCGGCTTCTCCAAGACGATCGCCCGCGAGCACGCGCGCCAGAACATCAACGTCAACGTGGTCTGCCCGGGCATCGTGCAGACGCAGCTTTACGCCGATTACAAGAAGGGCGCGCGCAATCCCGAGAAACTCGACGAGGCCTTCCGCCGCGCCATCCCGCTCGGCCGCCTCGGGGAGCCGTCCGATTTGCCCGGCGCCATTTGTTTCCTCGCCAGCGACGACGCCGCCTTCATCACCGGCCAGGTGATCAGCGTCTCCGGTGGCCTGACTATGGCCGGCTAACGAAGCACAAAGCCCATGACCTACGAAGACATTCTGTTCGAAGTTCGCGACGGCATCGCGCATATCACGATCAACCGGCCGCAGGTGATGAACGCCTTCCGCGGGCGGACCTGCGAAGAGTTGATTCACGCCTTCAACCGCGCGGGTTGGGATAAGTCGGTCGGCGTCATCGTCCTCGGGGGCGCCGGCGACAAGGCGTTCTGCACCGGCGGCGACCAGTCGGCGCATGAAGGGCAATATGACGGCCGCGGCATGATCGGCCTGCCGGTCGAAGACCTGCAGACCATCATCCGCGACGTGCCAAAGCCTGTGATCGCCCGCGTGCAGGGCTACGCCATCGGCGGCGGCAACGTGCTGTGCACGGTGTGCGACTTCACCATCGCTTCGGAGAAGGCGGTGTTCGGTCAGGTCGGTCCCAAGGTTGGCTCGGTCGATCCGGGTTTTGGCACCGCCTATCTCGCCCGCCTGGTCGGTGAGAAGAAGGCGCGCGAGATCTGGTACCTGTGCCGCCGCTATACGGCGGCCGAAGCGCTCGCGATGGGCCTCATCAACAAGGTTGTCCCGCAGGAGGAACTCGACGCCGAGATCGACCGCTGGTGCGCCGAGATCATGGAGCGCAGCCCGACGGCGATCGCAATCGCCAAGCGCTCCTTTAACGCCGATTCCGAGAATATCCGCGGCATCAGCGCGATGGGGATGCAGGCGCTCAGTCTTTACTACCAGACCGAGGAATCCAAGGAAGGCGTGCGAGCCTTCACCGAGAAGCGCAAGCCGGAGTTCCGCAAATACGCGAAGTAGCGTCGACAGAAGTACCAAAAAGAATAAAGAACTTGGGTGGAAGCAGAGGGCAGGGGTGTTGACGTGGTGACAATGTTGCTCTCCGACGAGCAACGCGCGTTCCAGGATGTGGCGCAGCGTTTCGCGCGTGAGAAGCTCGCGCCGAATTACCAGGCGCGCGAGCGCCAGGCCGTCATTGACCGTGCGCTCATGCGCGAAATGGGTTCGCTCGGCCTGATCGCGCCCGATCTGCCTGAGAAGCATGGCGGCATCGGCGCCCCGAGCGAAACGACCGGCGTCATCATCGAGGCGCTTGCCTACGGTGATTTCAATGTCGCTTACGTGCAACTGCTCGGCTCGCTGTGCGGCCAGGTGCTGGCCCGGCACGGCTCGCCGGACCTGGCGGCCGAATGGCTGCCGCGGATCGTGGCAGGCGAAAGCCTGTTCGCGCTGGCGCTGACTGAGCCGCGCGGCGGCTCGGACGCCGGCAGTCTCATGCTGTCGGCGCGTCGCACGGACAAAGGCTATGTGCTCAACGGCGAGAAATCGTCCATCAGCGCCGCCGACCAGGCCGATGCCGCCTTGGTGTTCGCCCGCACCGGGCGCATCGAAGACGGCCCGCGCGGCGTCTCGGCCTTCCTTGTGCCGATGAACGCGCCAGGCGTGCGCCGGAGCCGTTTCGACGACCTTGGCAGCAAGATCGTCGGCCGCGGATCGATCTTCTTCGACGACGTCGAGATTCCGACGAGTTATCGGCTGGCGGGCGAGGGCGCCGGCTTCGTTCAGGTCATGCAAGGCTTCGATTTCAGCCGTGCGCTGATCGGTCTGCAATGCATCGCTGCGGCGCAGGCCTCGCTCGACGAATCCTGGGTCTATGCGTGTGAGCGTCAGAGTTTCGGCGTGCCGCTGTCACAGCATCAGGGCGTCACGTTTCCGTTGGCGGAATTCGAGACCATGGCCGCCGCCGTGCGTCAGCTCTGCTATCACACGCTCCGCCTGCGCGACGCCGATCTGCCGCATACGGCCGAAGCCGCGATGTGCAAGTGGTTGGGGCCGAAAACGGCGGTCGACATCATTCACCAGTGCCTGCTCACGCACGGCCACTATGGCTGGTCGCTCGACCTGCCGCACCAACAGCGGCTGCGCGATGTCATGGGTCTGGAGATCGGCGACGGCACAGCACAGATCATGAAGCTGATCATCGCACGCGAGCGCACCAAGCCATTCAGCCGGTCGGCTGGCCGAGCGCGGGAGGCCGCAACGTGACCATTCCCGCTGCGCAGAAAACCAACGACACATTGCTGGAGGCAAGCGGAATCACGCTGTCCTTCGGCGGCGTGAACGCGCTGCGCGGCGTCGATCTTGTCGTGCGCCAGGGCGATCTCCTCTCCATCATCGGTCCCAACGGCGCCGGCAAAACTTCCTTTCTCAACTGCATCTCAGGTCGCTACCGGCCGACCGGAGGCAGCATCGCCTTCGAAGGCCAGTCGATCGATCGCCGTTCGACCTCGGCCCGCGCCGGCCTTGGCATTGCCCGCACCTTCCAGAACCTCGCGCTATTCGCCCACATGAGTGTGCTCGACAACATCATGGTCGGCCGCCACCACCTCCTGAAGACCGGTTTCCTGCGTGGCGGCCTCTATTGGTTGGGCGGCGCGCAGCGCGAAGAGTTGACCCATCGGCGGCGGGTCGAAGAGATCATCGAACTTCTGGAAATCGAGCAAATCCGTCACGCGACCGCCGGCACCTTGTCCTACGGCATGCGCAAACGCGTCGAACTGGCGCGCGCGCTCGCGGTCGAGCCAAAGCTCCTGCTGCTCGACGAGCCGATGGCGGGCATGAATCTCGAAGAAAAAGACGACATGGCCCGCTACATCGTCGAGATCAATCGCGAGTGGGGCGTGACCGTCATCATGATCGAGCACGACATGGGCGTGGTCATGGATCTGTCCGACCGCGTCGCCGTGCTCAATTACGGTGAAAAGATCGCCGACGACATCCCGGAGCGTGTCTCTGCGGATTCGCATGTGCGCGCCGCTTACCTGGGGGAGGACGATGCCGCGGCATGATCTTCCGCCCGTTCCCTTCGGGGGACATTTGCCGGACGAACTGGCGACGTGTCCGCGCCTGATGCGCAACCATGGTCGGACGCACGCTCACGAGTCGGCGTTACGCGAAAAAGCGTTCGGCATCTGGCAGGAAATGGCATGGGGCCAGGCGCTCGATCGCACACGCGCGATCACACTCGGCCTGCGCGGGCTTGGCGTCGGTGAGGGCGATGTCGTCGCTTTCGCCGGCCAGAACCGGCCCGACCTCTTGTTCACCGAAATTGCAAGCCACGCTCTCGGCGCGCTCAGCCTCGGCATCTACAAGGATTCGCTGCGCGACGAGATGGGCTATCTGGTCGCTCACGCCGGCGTGTGCGTCATCGTCGTCGAGGATGAGGAGCAGGTCGACAAGCTTCTGGATCTCGGCGATGCCATCCCGACGCTCAGGCGCATCGTCTATTGCGATCCGCGCGGCATGCTCAAGCATGACGATCCGCGTCTGATGTCGATGGCCGATCTGGTCGCCAGCGGCAATGCCATGCACGATCGCGAGCCGCGATTGTTCGATGCGCTGGTCGATGCGACGCGGCCGGACGCGCCGGCAATCCTGTGCACGACGTCCGGCACGACCTCGCATCCCAAGATCGCCGTGCTCAAGAGCGGGCCGTTCCTGCGTCACGGCATGAGCTTTCTCGAGGTCGATCCAAAGGGGCCCGAGGACGATTACGTCTCGGTGCTGCCGCTGCCGTGGATCGGCGAGCAGGTCAACGCGGTCGCGCATTTTCTTCTCGCGCGCATCAGGCTGAACTTCGTCGAGGACGAGGAGACCACCAACAACGACATGCGCGAGATCGGTCCAAGTTGCGTGTTGTTGGCGCCGCGGGTCTGGGAGGCGATGGCCGCCGACATCAAGGCGAAGATGATCGAGTCGACGCCGCTCAAGCGCTTTCTCTACGATCAGGCGTTCCGTCTCGCCGACCGCGCGCTCGAACACGGCCAGCGCTCGCCGATCGGCGATCTCCTGCTCGGTCGCGCGCTGCGCGACCGTCTGGGACTCTCCTACATGCGCTCGGCCGCGACCGGCGGCGCGCCGCTAGGGCCGGACGTCTTCCGCTTCTTCCGCGCCATCGGCGTGCCGCTGCGTCAGGTTTACGGGCAGACCGAGATGGTCGGCGTCTATTGCGCGCATCGCTTCGACGACGTCGATTTCGACACCGTCGGCATGCCGTTCCGCGATGTCGACATCAGAATCGACCAGCCGGACCGCAACGGCCTGGGCGAGGTGGTGGTGCGCCATCCTGGCATGTTTGCCGGCTATTACCGCAACGAAGAAGCGACCAAGGCCGATCTGCGCGACGGCTGGATGTATACGGGCGACGCCGGCTACCTCAACGCGCGCGGCCACCTGATCGTTCTCGACCGCATGCGCGATCTGGCCAAGCTCTCCAACGGCGACCGCTTCGCCCCGCAATACCTGGAGAATCGTCTCAAGTTCTCGCCCTATGTCGGCGAGTGCGTCGTGCTCGGCCAGGACCGCGATCAGGTCACCGCCATGATCTGCATCCGCTACAGCATCGTGTCGAAGTGGGCGGAGGCGCGCCGCATTTCCTTCACCACTTATTCGGATTTGAGCGCCCGGCCGGAAGTGCGCGAACTGATCCGCAAGGAAGTGGCCGCCATCAACGATGTGCTGCCGGAAAGCCAGCGCATCGGCCGCTTCCTGCTGCTCTACAAGGAACTCGACGCTGACGACGGCGAACTTACCCGCACCCGCAAACTCCGGCGCGGCACCATCAATGAACGCTACGTCGATCTGATCGGGGCTCTCTACAGCGATAAGCGGAATGTCGATGTCGACACCACCATCACCTTGCAGGATGGCCGCCGCCAGCGAATCCGCACCAACCTCGCGATCGAGACGCTGATCGAGCCCTCCGCCGCGGCGCGGAGGAAGCATACGGAGGCCGTCGCATGAGCATCCGTTTCGATCTTCTGGCGCTGTTCCTGGTCAACGGCCTCATCGTCGGCATTCTCTACGGCCTCGTCGCGATGTCCTTCGTATTGATCTACAAGGCTTCGCGCGTCGTCAATTTTGCGCAAGGCGAATTGCTGCTGATCGGCGCCTGGGTGTGCTGGGCGAGCGTTACGCAGCTCGGGCTGTCATTTCCGCTCGCCTTCCTGGTGACGCTCGTGTTCACCGGCGTGCTCGGCCTGCTCATTCAGCTCGTGACGCTGCGTCCGCTCATCGGCGAGCCGTTGATTTCCATGATCATGGTCACCGTCGGTCTGTCGGTGTTTTTCCACGCCATCCTCAAATGGATCTTCGGCGTGGCGCCACAGTCGTTCCCGCCGATGCTGACCGCCCAGCGCGTCAACTTCCTCGGGCTCGAGGTCGAACTCGCCTATCTCGGCAGCGCCGGCTTCGCGCTCGTGTTGCTGGCCGGATTTGCCTTCTTCTTCAAGTATTCCAAGCTCGGGCTTGGCATGCGCGCTACCGCCTTCAACCAGCAGGTGGCGAGTTCGCTTGGCGTCTCGGTACGCCAGGTGTTTGCGGTGTCGTGGGCGATTTCCGCGGTCGTGTCGGCGATGGCCGGTATCGTCATCGGACTGGTCAACGGCGTCAGCGCGGGACTTGCCGCCTTCGGCATCAAGGTGTTTCCCGCCGTCATCCTCGGTGGCCTCGACTCGATTCTCGGCGCCGTAGTCGGTGGAATCATTGTTGGCCTCCTGGAGAACGTCGCGGAGTTTCTCGACGGCCAGGTGCTGCACTGGGGCAACCTCTACACCATCGTTCCCTTCTACGTGCTCGTCATCATCCTGATGATCAGGCCCTACGGTCTGTTCGGCACGCGCGATATCGAGAGGTTGTGAGATGGCGAGTTTCTCACAGCGTCCCTGCGGCGATTTCCGCGTCAGCTACGCAGCCGACACCACCATCTTCCCGACGCGGGCCTCGGCCTATGCCTGCGTCCTCGGGGTGCTGGCGCTCGCCTGCGCGCCGCTGGTGTTCAACAGTTACATCCTCTCGCTGATGATCTACATCGGCATTTACGGCATCGCCGCGCTTGGCCTCAATCTCTTGACCGGCTGCACGGGCCAGATTTCGCTCGGCCATGCGGCGTTCTTCGGGCTCGGGGCCTTCGCCTCCGCCTTCCTCAACAACAAGCTCGGCGTGCCGGTACTGCTGGCGATGCCGTTGGCGGCCTTGTTGTCCACAATGGTCGGTCTCGTCGTCGGCATTCCGGCTGCGCGCATCCGCGGGCTCTATCTGGCGATCGCCACGCTTGCCTCGCAATACATCCTCGAGGACTTCTTTGCGCGCGCGGAATGGTTCACCGGCGGCGCGGCCGGCGCCTTCGCCAAACCCCCGGTGCTTTTCGGGCTGACCATCTCCGGCGAGCGTGCCTATTTCTATCTCGTGCTCGTCTGTCTGGTTGCGGTCTACATTTTCGCGGCCAATCTGCTGCGCACGCGCGACGGCCGCGCCTTCATCGCCATTCGTGATCACTACCTCAGCGCCGAAGTGATGGGGATCAACCTCACGCGCTATCGCATCCTCGCGTTCGCAGTGTCTACTTTCTATGCGGGTCTCGCCGGCGCGCTGCTCGCGCACTATGTGAGCTTCGTTTCCTCGGAATCGATCAACATCCTGCTGTCGGTACAGTTTTTCGCGATGATCATCATCGGCGGCATGGGCTCGGTGATGGGTTCGCTGATGGGCGCCGCCTTCATGGTGCTGATGCCGGAAGGACTCGAGACGCTGGTGCTCATGCTCAAGACGACGAGTTGGGGCAACGTTCCGCAGATCATGAACGGCATCGCTTTCGCCAAGGAGGCCGCGATCGGCTTGATGATCGTGCTGTTTCTCATCTTCGAGCCGGAAGGGCTCGTGCATCGCTGGCGGCTCATCAAGAGTTACTGGAAGCTTTACCCCTTCGCGCACTAGGTCGGCTGCGCGCCGAAGGTTTGAATGATGCCGATCGAGGGAGGAGTAACGATGAAAGCCAAATACACGCTGTTAAGTGCTGTCGCAAGCTTGATGCTGGCGAGCGGACCGAGCTTGGCCCAGGATATATTCATGGGCATCCTCGACGATACGACCGGTGCGACCGCGCAGCTCGGCGTCGAGTTCGCGGCGGCCAAGGGCGACGCGATCGACTGGATCAACGCGAACGGTGGCGTCAACGGCAAGAAGATCACGCGGGATGCGGTCGACTACAGCTACAAGGCGCCGCAGGCGATCACGACCTACAAGCGCTGGATGTCCGGCTCCACCAAGCCGGTCATCATTTACGGGTACGGTACGGCCGATACCGAGGCGCTGAGCGGTTTCGTCAACGACGACAAGATCCCGTTCCTGTCGCACTCGTTCTCGGCCAAGATCACCGATCCGACCGGCAAGAGCGGCAATGTTCCGAAGGCGACGCCGTACAACTTCTTCCATGGTCCGAGCTACTCGGATGGCTGCCGCGCGGTGGTCACCTGGGCGCGCGACGACTGGAAGAAGAAGGGCGGAGCCGGCAAGCCCAAATTCGTGTTCATGGGCGACAATCACCCATTCCCGAACTCGCCGAAGGAAGCCTGCGTGCAGGCGGCGGGTGAACTCGGTTTCGAGGTGCTGCCGGCCATCCAGTACAGCCTGCGTCCCGGCGACTTCAAGGCACAGTGTCTGACCTTGCGCGAGTCGGGCGCCCACTACGCCTTTCTCGCCAATACCGGCGACGGTAACGTGGCGCTGCTGAAATCCTGCGCGACGGTGGATGTCAAAGCGCGCTTCCTCACGAACATCTGGGGCTTCTCGGAGATCGTGATGAACGCGGTCGGTGAACCCGCCAACGGTGTCGTCATGCCGCTGCACGTCAAGCCCTGGGGCACCAACGCGCCGGGCATGAAGACCATCAGCGTCATTGCCAAGGGCAAGCCGCGCAGCACCTACTACATCGCAGCGGTGTGTACGGTGTTCTACGCCAAGGAGGCGATGGAATGGGCCGACAAGAACGGCGGCATCACCTCCGAGAACATCCGCAAGGGCATGACCCAGAAGAAGGACTGGGTGCCGGCTGGGCTCGAAGGCATGTGTGCGCCGGCGACCTGGTCCGCTCAGGACCATCGCAGTGTGGTCAATGTTGAGGTGGTTGAGGGCCGTATCAAGGACGGCAAGCCAGGCTGGAACTCGCTCGCCACCATCGACGTCGGTCGCGACGCCAAGTGGTGGGGCAAGTAAGCGCCTGAAAGCAAACGACGGCTGGGCGGCGTGTGGCCGCCCGGTCGCTCCCCGAACCGGACGCACGTACAATGTCGGCTTCTGAGCCCATCCTCTCGGTCCGCAATATCGAGGTCGTCTATAACGATGTCGTGCTGGTGCTGCACGGCGTAAGCTTCGACGTGCCGGCCCAGGGGATCGTGGCCATGCTAGGCGCCAACGGTGCCGGCAAGTCGACCACGCTGAAGGCGATCTCCGGTCTCTTGAGGGGTGAGGACGGCGAGGTTACGCGCGGCGACATCGTGTTCGCCGGAGAATCCATTCGCGACGTGGAGCCTGACCGAATCGTCAAGCGCGGCATCTTCCAGGTGATGGAAGGCCGCCGCATCATCGAGGACATGACCGTCGTCGAGAATCTGCGCATGGGCGCCTATAGCCGCCCGGGCCGGGCGCCGCGCGAAGACATCGACATGGTGTTTGAGTACTTTCCGCGTCTGAAGGAGCGTAATGCACTCGCCGGTTATCTTTCCGGCGGCGAGCAGCAGATGTTGGCGATCGGCCGTGCCTTGATGGCGAAGCCGAAGCTCATTCTGCTGGACGAGCCGTCGATGGGGCTTGCGCCGAAGGTTGTGCAGGAGGTGTTCGCGATTATTGGAAAGATCAGCCGCGAGCAGAACATCCCGATCTTGCTGGTCGAGCAAAATTCCAAAATTGCCCTGCAGTACGCCGACTACGGCTACATCATGGAAGTCGGCAAGATCGTGCTCGAAGGCTCCAGCGCTGAACTGCGCGACAATCAGGATGTCAAGGAATTCTACCTCGGCGTCGGCGACAACGACAAACGGCGTTCGTTCAAGAATCTGAAAACCTACAAGCGCCGCAAGCGCTGGCTCTGATCTGAGCCACCTGAATGAAGACCGAGCGCCGAAGTGCGCACCGGCCATCTCCAATACATGCAACTGATTAGTCCGGGCTGAGCGCGCCGCCGTTCTGGTGCTCGATCACGCGCGTCGCGAGGGAATCGACCCGTCGCGCAGGTAGGCCGGACTTGAACTCAGCGTGTCGAGACGCTGGGTGTGCTTCAGCGCCCAGCCGCCTTGTCCCTAATAGAGCACCTCGCGATACATGCAGCGGCTGCCGCTCGCCGGCATTGATCGGGTCCGGCGTGGCGAACGCAAGTCACCTGAGCGCCAGCGCTTAACCATTGCTCTTAGTGTTAATTCCGCTCGCCGATTCCGGCACTCGTTTGAGTCGATACTATGCAATCACGCAATCTGTAGTACTTAATTACTACCGGGAATGTGTGATGGAAGGAAGCGCCTTTCTTTCGGCATCGCTGTTGCAGCGCCTGGTGCTCCCGGTCGTGCTGGTCGTCGTCGCCGTCGTCGGCGCGCAAGCGCAGCTCCGCGAACGAACGCAAATAGAAGTGGCGCGCAATGCCGCGCCGCGCGTCGATGAGCGGCCGCCGGTGGCGGCCAGCGTGCCAGCAACACAGCGGTTCGGACAGCCGGCACCATTGCCGCCCCTGCGCGCGCCCGCGC
>JAEZEY010000273.1 GCA_023432845.1 Pseudomonadota bacterium | reverse complement strand
CTGAATTTCTTCGATACGCTGATCATCCAGGGCAAGTACCAGACCAAGCCGGCCTTCCCGTTCTCGCCGTCGGCGGAGTTCGCCGGCGTGGTCGAGAGCATTGGACCGGGTGTTGCGGACTTCAAACCGGGCGACCGCGTGCTGGGATTCACCGGTTATGGCGCCGCGCGGGAGGCTATCGCCGTCTCCACGACAATGCTGACGCCGATCCCCCACGAACTCGACTTCGATCGCGCCGCCGGTCTGTGCGTCACCTATGGCACCACACTCTATGCGCTGAAAAACCGCGCAAACCTGCAACCCGGCGAAACGCTCGCGGTGCTCGGCGCTTCCGGCGGCACCGGACTTGCCGCAATCGAAATCGGCAAACTCATGGGCGCACGCGTGACCGCCTGCGCATCGTCGCCGGAGAAGCTCGATTTCGCGCACAAGCACGGCGCCGACGACGGCATTGATTACGCAACGGAGAATCTGAAAGACGGACTGCGCCGCGTGACGAACGGCAAAGGCGTCGATGTGATCTATGATCCGGTCGGCGGCTCTTATGCCGAAGCGGCGCTGCGCGGCATCGCCTGGGAAGGCCGTTATCTGGTCATCGGCTTTGCCGCCGGTGACATCCCGAAAGTGCCGTTCAATCTGTATCTCCTGAAAAGCGCCAATGTACTCGGCGTCTTCTGGGGCGCGTGGACCGAACGCGATCCGGACGGCCATCGCACCAACACGGCGCAATTGCTGAAATGGGCCGCGGACGGCCGCCTATCGTCACATGTGCATGCTGTCTATCCGCTGAGCGAAGCCGCCACGGCGCTGAAAGCGATTGCCGAACGCAAGGTGATGGGCAAGGTGATCCTGCGGCCTTGATGGCCACCCGCTGAAGCAATCAAACCGTTCTCATCTTGCGAGCGCCAACATGCGCGTCTCAAAGGATGCGCCACCGATTCAATTGTCAAACAGCCTCGAGCTCTTGCAGCCAACGCTCCGCAGGCCCTGTTCTTTGTGCGGCGCGGGTCACGCCGGCTTCCCCTTTCGCCTCCCCGCAACATTCGGGGAGTGGCGCGCCGGGCGGCGCGACCGTGTCTTTCGTGCGTGCATCATTTGCGATGCACGGCGCCTTCCGGCGCGCCACGCGGCTTTTCTGTTCGCGGGGCCGTGCTTCCGGCGGCCGGTCAGCGATCGCTCTCGGTTTGTCCGGGAAACGATCTCCGGCGAGCTTTCGCCCGCCTTCACCGAACCCCCGTCCAGCCATCAAAGGCAGAGCCCCGTAGTGGGCCCGGACGGCTACCCGCGACCTCCCGGGTGCGTGGCTGCGAACCACGCCCGCAGGCGCCGCATCCGATCCCACCACCAAGACGCCTCTAGATGACGCCCCCGACTGGACCGGACGAAGCGAACCTATAATGTCCTAGGAATATTAGCCCAATTACGTAGTTGACACCACAAGCCTCATGATGTAGCTTTTGACCATTGGAGAGACCCCGATGGCCAAGAACTCATTCAAAGAACCGCATTTCACTAACGAGGACGCCGCCCGCGCGTGGTTTGAAGCCGCCCGCTGGCCGGAAGGCCCGAACTGCCCGAATTGTGGCTCCCTCAAGCATTACCCGAATAAGTCCAAGCCGGGCGTCTATCGCTGCGGCGAAAAGGAATGCCGCAAGGACTACACCGTCCAGACCAAATCCGTCATGGAGCGCAGCCATGCCCCGCTGACTAGCTGGGCGCTCGCCTTCCATCTGTACGCGTCGTCCAAAAAGGGCTTCACCGCCACGCAGCTACAGCGCCATCTCGGCTGCCAGTACAACACCGCTTGGTTTATCCATCATCGCGTTATGGAAGCGATGCGCCGTGGCGGCCTCGATACCCCGCCTATGGGTGGCAGCGGCAAGGTTGTCGAGGTAGATGAAACCTACATCGGTCGCAAGAAGGGCTGGAAAAAGCAGGCCGGTGGCGCTCACAAGAACGCCGTTGTCAGTCTTGTTGACCGCGAAGCCGGTAACGTCCGTTCCTTCCATGTCCCGTCATGCGATGCCGAGACCGTTTCCAAGATCGTGCGCGAAAACGTCCACCGCGAAAGCCGCCTGCACACTGACGAGAGCCGCCTGTATGTCGGCGTCGGTACCGAATTTGCGTCGCATGAAGCCGTTCGGCACGCCGCCAAGGAATACGCTCGCGGCGACGTGACGACCAACACCGTTGAAGGCTATTTCGGTATCTTCAAACGCGGTATGCGCGGCAATTATCAGCACTGCGCCGAAAAGAACCTGCACCGTTATCTGGCAGAATTTGACTTCCGTTACTCCACCCGCGCCATGACTGACGGGGAACGGGCGGCGCTCGCCGTTAAGGGCGGTGAAGGCAAGCGCCTCACGTATCGTCAACCTCACTAAGCCTGATTTTAGTCACGCCGCAGCGCGGTTTATTCGCTGGCGGAACCGACTACCTAAGCAGAAACCTAAATTCGTGCGCTACTGGCGCTCACGGCCCCCTGTGTAAACATGGGATAGCCGCGCGTGTTCACTATCGGTTCTTGTGCAGCCTGTGGATTCACCGCAAGCTGATTACAACCGATTCGCGAAAAAGCCACTCGGACGGCTTCAACGTCCAAGTGGCCCATTTTCGCGAGTTACCGCGCCATTCAGGCTGGCGGCGGCATTGCAGACAGCAACCGGAGGAGACTCCGATTCCGCATTGAGGTCAAGACCAGCCTTCTTTGAAGGAGGGCCAAATGGCCTACTGTTTATCATACCGGATCGCCGACAAGTCAGCTAACGGAAAATCCTACGCTGAACGCCGTCAACAGCTAGTTGACAATGTCTACAGTGATAACGGTTTCTGGGAGGAAACCACGTCATTTATCATTGTAAACTCGGAACTATCTACTCTCGCCTTTGCCGAGAAAGCTTGTACGGGGCTAAGTGCAGCAGACGATCTCGTGATCGTCTTTGACCCTGAAGACATGAACGCTGCTTATTTCGGCCCCTTAGAACACGAAGCCGTTCTCGCGTCCTTCTTCAAATCTCTGAAGAAGCTCCCGTGAACATCAATGGGAATTGATAAGAGCCGGGCTACGAACATAATTGCCCGGCACCGGAGTTCTTTTGACAAGGTCATTGCGTAGCTCCAGCGTATAAAGCCCGGCCTATTTGCCGGGCTTCTTCTTCCGCTTCTTTTTCGTGCGGGACTCGCCGCCCTTCTTGGGAATATCCTTCAATGGCGTAGGCGAACCAGCAAACGCGCCCTTTAGCATCTTTTTGAGTCGTTCGTTTTCTTGCTTGTCCATTGGGGGCAACCTATGGCGAAAGGCCAGCCGTTCAAGTATGGCCGCCGAGCGTGCATTTTCTGCGGCGGCAACGGAATGTCAAAAGAACATATCTGGGCGCGGTGGATGAAGCCATACCTGCCCAAGAACGCGCCGCCCTTTTCCCATCTAAAGGTTCAAGTCCACCCAACGCACGAAACTAGAACTGAAAGAAAAGAGAACAGAAGCACCTATAGCGGGACTGTGAAACTTGTATGCGAGCAGTGCAATAACGGTTGGATGAGCGCGCTACAAAGCGCCACAAAGCCAATTCTCATTCCGCTAATGGATGGCGTTAAAACCGCACTTACCCGCAAAGAACAATCCATCTTGTCTTCGTGGGTATCGATGTTCGTAATGGTCGCTGAATTTCAGCAGCCCGACGGCGTAGCTATACCGGACGAAACGCGCCGCTTGTTCAAGAAGACCCAGCTTGCTCCAGACAATTGGTCGATCTGGGTAGGAATTTACGAGCGCCAGAAATGGAACGGGGTAACCGTTCATAGCACAATCTCAGTGTCATCTGCCAAAGATGGCATCTATCCCAGCAAGCCAGATGGCTCCCCCAGGCCAAACACGCACGCCACCACCGTTGTGATCGGCAAACTCTACGTACACGTTATGGGGTCCGTCTTTCCTGAATTTGCTCGCAAGCAGCGGCTTGATAGAGCCGGATTTCCCATGACGCGACTTTGGCCGCGCGGTGTCAGGCCGTTTAGCTGGGCGTCGCCGGCTCTTTCCGACGACCACGCATATCGCATCGCTACAGCACTCATCGACTTTTACCGTCGGAAGCTCCCCGCCGAGAAGGGCGGGTAGCTCGGGCGCGCCAATCTGCACCGCTGATCTTTTGGTTACAGGTGCAACCATATCTAGCCCTGCCGCGTTGTGGCGTCAACTACGTAATTGGGAATATTAGTCAAGGATTATTTTCTGGCGGCTGCGGCCTGGCTGGTAGCCCGGGTGAAGCGAAGCGCAACCCGGGGAAATCGCCGGCCGTCCCGGATTTCGCTGCGCTTCATCCGGGCTACAAGACTGGGCCCCGCTTCCGCGGTGGCGAACGGTGTTTGGCGGTGTTCGCGGGGTCAGTCTCAATCCGGGCCGGCGGCGCCGACCTTGGCGGCGGCTTCGGCATCCGCCTCGGCCTTGGCGTTTTCCTCGGCCGCGTCCCTGGCATTCGCCTTCTTCTCGACGATGCGGACCGACCAGATGGAGCCCTCGTAGAGGATCATCAGCGGGATCGCGAGCGAGAGCTGGCTGATCACGTCGGGCGGCGTCAGCACGGCGGCAAGCACGAAGGCGCCGACGATGAAGTAGCGCCGCTTCTCTCTCAGCGTCTCCGACGTGATGACACCGATACGGCCGAGCAAGGTCAGGATCACCGGCAATTGAAACGCCGCGCCGAAAGCCAGCACGAGCGTCATCATCAGCGACAAATATTCGCCGACCTTGGGCAGGAGCGCGATCGATGCTTCGCCCTCGCCCGCCTGTTGCATGCCGAGCGAGAAGCGGACCAGCATCGGCATCACCAGGAAATAGACCACCGCGGCCCCGGCCGTGAAGAAGAACGGCGTCGCGATCAGATAGGGCAGGAAGGCCTTGCGTTCGTGCTTGTAGAGGCCCGGCGCCACGAACATGTAGATTTGCCCGGCGATCACCGGAAACGCCAGAAAGGCGGCGCCGAACATGGCCAGCTTGAGCTGCGTGATGAAATATTCGAGCAGCGCGGTGTAGATGAACTTGGAATTCTCCGCGCCAGCGACCCAGACAAAGGGCCAGACCAGGACATTGTAGATGTCCTTGGCAAATACGAAGCACAGCGCGAACATCACGCCGAACGCCACCGCCGCCTTGATCAGCCGCGAGCGCAGCTCGATCAGGTGATCCATCAGCGGCGCCTTGCTGGCTTCGATGTCGTCCTGGCTCACGCAGCGCCTCCAACCTTCTTATCGGCTGACGGCGCATCGGCCTCGGCGGACTTGATCTGGTCCCTGGGCTCTTCTTTCGGGAAGAAGTCCTCGGTGCGCACCGGCGGCAGCGGCTCAGGCTCGGGAATGTCGAGTTTGGCCAGATCGGCCGTCTGCTCGGCGGGCGGCGGCAAGGCTTCTTGGCCGGCTTGCGCCGGCAGTGCATCTGAGGTTTCGACCGGCGTGACCGGCGCGGCTTCCGCCGATGTATCTGACGCGGTCGCGGCCGGCGCGTCGAAGGCGCTCTCGATCTCTTTTTTGGTCTCGGCGAGCGGGTCGATCTTGGTGAAGTCGGTGACCTGATCTTTCACGCTCGAGGTAAAGTCCTCGGCTTGTTTCTTCAGGTCGGCGATTTCAGCTTCACGCAGCGCTTCCTGGAACTGACCCTGGAATTCAGCCGCCATGCGCCGGACCTTGGCCATCATCTGGCCGACCGAACGCAGCACGGTGGGCAGTTCCTTCGGCCCGATCGCGATCAGAGCGACTATGCCGATGAGGACGATCTCGCCCCAACCGAAATTGAACATGACTTAGGCGTCCCGCATTCGCCCCGGCGATATGACCGGCGCGGCCAGTCTTCTAGCGCGACCCGCGTTCTAGTGCGACTGCCGCCCGGCGGAAACGCTTAGGAGCGCACGCCCTCGGCGCGACGTTCGGCTTCGGTCTTCTGGGCGCCGGCCTCGATGGTCTTGACCGGTTCCGCCGGCTTGGCGTCGGCCTTGTCGTCCTCGGCCATGCCCTTCTTGAAGGCCTTGATGCCCTGCGCGAAGTCGCCCATCAGGCCGGAAATCTTGCCGCGGCCGCCGAACAACAGCAGCACGACGACGGCGACGATGAGCCAGTGCCAGACGCTAAACGTACCCATAACTCTTCCCTCCGCGGCGACGGCGTTGGCCCTGAAGGCTCGTCCCGCCTCGTGTTTGCATCAGAAACTAGGCCGCGGAAGCGGCAAAAACAAGGAGTTAACGGCGATTGGTTAAGGGCGCGGAGTCGCGGGTATGGCCGTCATTCCGGGGC
>JAEZEY010000205.1 GCA_023432845.1 Pseudomonadota bacterium | reverse complement strand
CACGATATTCTGCTCGACGACGACGTCGGTCGGGCCGCCGATCATCATCAGATGCTCGACATTGTCGCGGCGGATGAGCACGAGGCGGCGGCGAGCGTCGACGGTCGCCGCATCGATGACGGCAAGGCGCGGCTGGCGGCCGCGCGCATTGGCGCCGCCGAGCCGGTCGGCCGCGAAGCGGCGCACCAGCCAAGCCGTGAGCGCGATCAGCGCCAAGACCGCCGCGAAGGCGATGAAGAATTTCGCCGGGAGCGGCATTTCCGAGCCGAAAAGGTCGAACATCAATGCGCTCCGTGAACCAGTTAAAGCCAACGCGACAGAATCACACGAATAGTTAACGGCAGTAGGCACGATTTGCCGGACCGCTTGCCATCAAAATCTTAACAAAACGGCGGCGGTTTGGCACCGGGCAGGAAAAAGCCAACTGCCTCACATGGTTAACGCGGAGGGCCGGAAAACGGCCAAATCCGGTTCCATTTACCACCTGTTAACCATAAGCCCGGCAAGGTCTGCCTAGTTGGCGTCGTGTCGCGAAGCAAGCCGGCGATGTCTTAACCGGCGGTTTCCAGCGCGAAAGAGGGCCCAATGGCGATCACCGATGTCCCTATCCTGTCGATGCTCCGCACCAAGATGTCCTGGGCGCAGGAGCGCCAGAAGGTGCTTGCTCAGAACGTGGCCAATTCCGACACGCCGAATTATCGCGGCCGCGACCTGGTGGCGCCGAAGTTCGACGATGCGGTGGCGGTCGCGACCCGGCCCGTCGATCAGGTGACCTTGGTGGCGACGGCCCCAGGCCACATCGGCGGCGGCTTTTCGCTCAGCGGGGCCTCGAAATACGCGACCGAGAGAAAGGGGTACGAGGTTCGCCCCGGCGGCAATTCGGTCAATCTCGAAGACGAGATGATCAAGGTCGCGAACAACCAGATGGAATACCAGGCGGCGACCGCGCTCTACACGCGCAGTCTTTCGCTTCTGAAAGTGGCGCTTGGCAAACGCTGATGTCTTGCGCGGACGCGCAGGGCGGCGACAGGGAGATCTGAACGATGGACTTCATGAAGACGATGGCGATCGCCGCGACCGGCCTCAAGGCCCAGTCCAGCCGCATGCGCGTCATTTCGGAAAACATCGCCAACGCCGACTCGGTGCCGGAGGCGCCCGGCGCCGATCCGTACCGGCGGAAGATCCCAACCTTCAACACCGAGCTAGACCGTTCGCTTGATGCCCGCGTTGTTTCGCTTGGTCGCGTCGCCAAAGACAGGAGCGACTTCCGCCTCAAATACGAGCCGGGGCATCCCTCGGCCGACGCCAACGGCAATGTCAAGTATCCGAATGTGAACTCGCTCGTCGAAATGACCGACATGCGGGAAGCGCAGCGTTCCTACGAAGCCAACGTCAACGTGATCAGTGCGACGCGCCGGATGATCCAGCGCACCATCGACATCCTCAAAGCCTGAACCCGCGCGTCCCCGCGCAGGCGGGTCCGACGCAGCGCCTCGAAAGGATAGACCTTCATGGCCAGCCCGATTTCAGCCGCCGGCGCCTACGCCAACATGGCGCGCATCGCCACCGACCCGTCCGCGGCGTTCGGCGGCGTCGGGCAGCCCAAGAGCGAAACCAGTTTCGCCTCGGTGCTCATGGAAGCCATCAGCGCGGTGCAAGAGACCGGCCAGAAATCCGACATACAAACTCAGCAACTGATGAAGGGCCAGTCGAACATGGTCGATGTCGTCACCGCGGTGGCGGAAACCGAAGTGGCGATCGACGCCGTGGTTGCGGTGCGCGACAAGGTGATCGCCGCCTACGAGGAAATCATGCGGATGCCGATCTAGCGGCCGCCTGAATACCCGCGCCAGCGGAGAATTCCAGTATTCGCGTGCGTCACCAAATTCAGCGTCAAATTTTGCTTTGATGGGGCCTCGCTTGCGGGGACGGGGGAGAAGTCTATGACCGGTCCGGAAGTGCTCGATGTGGCGCGCGATGCCATCTACACGCTTATCGTCGTCGCATCGCCGGTGATGCTGGTGGGGCTCGTGGTCGGTGTCGCCATCTCGCTGTTGCAGGCCCTGACGCAGATTCAGGAAATGACGCTGGCTTTCGTACCGAAGATCCTCGCGATCTTCGTGTCACTATTGGTAGCGCTACCCTTCATGGCGGAAAAGCTGCACGCGGAAATGCTGCGTATCGCCTCGCGAATCGTGACAGGGTGATGCGGGCGCCGGAGGGCGCGCTCGATTCGCCTTCTTGAGTCCGGCTCTGGCGGGACTGACCGGAGACTGCCTTTCGGCCTGACATCGATGCAGATCAACATCTCCTTCCTACCGATTCTGGCGGCGGCTTTCATGCTGACCTTCGCCCGTGTCGGCACGATGGTGATGCTGATGCCGGGCATCGGCGAGAGCAACATGCCCGCGAGGGTGCGGCTGACGATCGCGCTGGCGCTGACGGTGGTGATCATGCCGCTGCACCAGAGCGCCTACAACGTGGACCTCAATACGTTCGGCCCGCTGCTGCTGCTTGTGTTTCAGGAAATCATCGTCGGCGCCGTTCTGGGCTTGACGGCGCGGCTCACCATCGCGGCGCTGCAGACCGCCGGCGCCGTGGTCGCCCAGCAACTGGGGCTTGGATTCGCCATGGCGGTCGACCCGACGCAGAATCAGCAGGGCGTCGTGGTCGGCAATTTTCTTTCCGTGGTCGGCGTGGCCATGATCTTCGCCACCGACCTGCATCATCTGGTCATCGCCGCGCTCAACGACTCCTATCTGATCTTCGCGCCGGGCGAGATGCCGCTGACGGGCGATGTCGCCCAGCACTTCACGCGCGTGGTCGCGACCTCGTTCCGCATCGCCATTCAGTTGTCGGCGCCGTTCCTGGTATTCGGACTGATCTTCAATCTGGGATTGGGCATTCTCGCCCGTCTCATGCCTCAGATGCAGGTATTCTTCATCGGCTTGCCGCTGTCGATCCTGCTCGGGTTCCTGCTGCTGCTGATGGTGATCGCCGCCATGATGACGACGTTCACCGGCTACGTCGAGGGCGTGCTCCTCGACCTTGCGCCGCGCCGGTGACGGAGTAGCGCATGGCAGAAGAACCCGATCTCGAGGATAAAACAGAAGACCCTTCCCAAAAACGCCTGGACGATGCGTTCGAGAAGGGTAACGTCGTCAAGAGCCAGGAGGTCAACACCTGGTTCATCATCGCCGGCGCGACCCTGGTGCTGATGACGTTCTCCGGCGGCATGGGACAGGGACTCACCAGCACCATGCGCGGTCTGATCGCCAATTCGGCGATGATCACGATGGATGGACCTTCGCTGCCGCGGCTGTTCGAGAAGATCGGAGTCGAACTTCTGGCGGCGCTGGCGGTACCGTTTCTCATCCTCATGCTGGCGGCGCTCGCCGCCAATATCGTGCAGCACCGCCTGGTCTGGTCGACCGAGGCCTTGACGCCGAAGCTGTCGAAGATTTCGCCGCTCGCCGGCTTGAAGCGGCTGTTCTCCAAGCAGTCGCTGGCCAATTTCCTCAAGGGCCTGGTCAAGATCGCCCTCATCGGCGCGGTGATGGTGGTGCTGCTATGGCCGGACCGTGACCGGCTGGAAGGTCTGATCACCACGGATCCGGCGGCGCTGTTGCCATTCACCTCGGTGATCTCGCTCAAAGTCCTCGGCGCCGTGGTGGCGCTGCTCGCAATCGTCGCCGCCGCCGATTTCCTGTTCCAGTACCGCACCTGGTACGGCAAGCTGAAAATGTCGCTGCAGGAGTTGAAGGACGAATACAAGCAGACCCAGGGCGACCCGTTCATCAAGGGCAAGCTCAAGCAGATCCGGCAGATGCGCATGAAGCAGCGCATGTCGGCGGCGGTGCCGAAGGCCTCGGTGATCATCACCAACCCGACGCACTATGCCGTCGCCCTGCAATACGAGCGCGGCATGGATGCGCCGGTCTGCGTCGCCAAGGGCGTCGATGCCATGGCGCTGCAGATCCGGAAAATCGCGACCGAGCACGACGTGCCGATCGTCGAGAACCCGCCGCTCGCACGCGCCCTGCATGCCTCCGTCGACGTCGACCAGACCATTCCGCCCGAGCACTACAAGGCGGTCGCCGAGGTCATCGGCTACGTCATGAAACTGCGACGGGCGATCCGTAATTAGGGCGTTCCCAAGGAGGAGTGGATGTTGATTGGCCGTCCGGAAACTCGATCCTATAACAAGGCTTCCGGAACCGGACCAAAGCAGCGCATAAAGCCATTCAAAGGCAGGGATTTCCGGCCGGCGGCCCTTGCGCGAAGCGGTCCGCTTAAGGCACTTGGATAAGTCATGAACTCCGAGCGACCGAACGACCCTCGCTCTGCCCCGCGTGACGGGCAGGGCAGGCGGCAAGCCTTCGACAAGAGCCAGAGCGCGCCGCGCTCGGGGTCGGTCGGCATGGTGTTGCTGGTCGCGCTGCTGCTGGTCGGCGCCGCCGGCGGCCTCATTTATATCGGCCCCGCGCATGCCGAGACCTATATCCTCGGGCTGTTGTCGGTACTCGGCACCATCGGCGTGTTCGCGCTGTTCGCGCTTGCCTCCGGCATCATGCGGCTGTCCAGCCGCGAGCAGAGCAATCCGCTCCTGAAGTCCGTGGTCGATCAGGGCTTCGACGGCATCGTCGTCACCGACCAGGCGGGCCGCGTGTTCTACGCCAATGCGACCTATCTCGACCTGATCGGCGCCGTGGACGACAACGACGTCCGCCCGGTCGAGCGGGTGTTCATCGGCGATCCGGAAGTGTCCGAAGCGATCTATCGCTTGCTCAAGGCCGCTCGCGAGGGCCGGCGCCTGCAGGAAGAAGTGCGCATTGCCGGCGCCTCCGGCGAGGCGGCGCGCTGGCTGCGGCTGCGCGTGCGCCCGCTCGGCGAGTCGCGGCGTGACTCCAAGCTTGCGGTCTGGTCGATCGCCGACGTTACGCGCGAGCGCGAGCGGCAGGAAAACGTCTTCCAGGAGCTGCAGCACGCCATCGACTATCTCGATCACGCCCCGGCCGGGTTCTTCTCGGTCGATGCCCAGGGCGATATCGTTTATCTCAACGCCACGCTGGCAGCCTGGCTCGATCAGGATCTGGCGCAGGTCGCGCTCGGTTCGCTCAAGCTCGCCGACATCGTCGCCGGCGAAGGCGCGGCGCTGCTGACCACGCTCAACGCCGCGCCGGGCGACGTGAAGACCGAGGTGCTCGACCTCGATTTGCGCACGCGCACGGGCCGGCCGCTGCCGGTACGGCTGTTTCACAAGGTAGCTTACGGCGCCGATGGCGCGGCGGGCGCTTCGCGCACGCTCGTACTCAATCGCGGCAAAGACAGCGGCGAGGATGCGCAGCGCGACGCCGAGGTGCGCTTCATGCGTTTCTTCCAGAACACGCCGATGGCGATCGCCACGGTCGATCGCAACGGCCGCATCGCCCGCACCAATGCGCGCTTTGCCGCCGCCTTCGACGGCATGATCGGTGAGAACCGCTCGATCATGTCGGTGGTCAATGAGCGCGACCGCGGCGCGCTCGATGCGGCGATCAAGCGCGCCGCCGGCGGCCAGGGCGACATCCCGCCGGTCGATGCGCAGCTTGCCGGCGGCAACGAGCGCTGGGCCAATTTCTTCGTGCTGGCGGTCGAGGACAAGGATTCCGAAGGCGAGGCGGCCATCGTCTATGCGCTGGAGACTACGGCGCAGCGCACACTGGAGAACAAGGTCTATCAGCAGCAGAAGATGGAGTCGGTCGGTCAACTCGCCGGCGGCATCGCGCACGACTTCAACAACGTGCTGTCCGCCATCATGATGGCGACCGACTTCCTGCTCAACGCCCACAAGCCGACCGATCCGTCGTTCCAGGATATCATCCAGATCAAGCAGAACGCCAACCGCGCCGCGGCGCTGGTGCGGCAATTGCTCGCCTTCTCGCGCAAACAGACCTTGCGTCCGCAGGTGCTCGATCTTGGCGAAGTGCTCGGCGATCTCGGCATGCTGCTCAAGCGCCTGATCGGCGAGAAGGTAACATTCGCCGGCGTCAAGCACGGCCGCGACCTGTGGCCGGTGAAGGCCGACCTGTCGCAGTTCGAGCAGGTCATCGTCAACCTCGCGGTCAATGCCCGCGATGCCATGCCGGATGGCGGCACACTGAGCATCCGAACCGCCAATGTCACGGCCGCCGAGTGCGCGGAGTTCGGCCACAAGGGCATGCCGGCGGCGGACTACGTGCTGGTCGAGGTCAGCGACACCGGCACCGGCATTCCGCAAGATATCATCGACAAGATTTTCGAGCCGTTCTTCTCGACCAAGGAAGTCGGCAAGGGCACCGGCCTCGGCCTGTCGACGGTCTATGGCATCGTCAAGCAGACCGGCGGCTTCGTCTATGTCGATTCAGAGACGGGCCGCACCAGCTTCCGCATCTTCCTGCCGCGCCACGTGCCAGCCGCCGAGGAAAAGCCTGCTGTCGGCGCGCCGTCGATCGCGCCCGCGCTCGATGCGGCAAAGTCCCTTGAGGCCACCAAAGCCGCGGCCGAGACCATGGCGAAGCAGGCGCAGGCCAGCGCCGATCTGACCGGACAGGGCGTCATTCTACTGGTGGAAGACGAGGAGGGCCTGCGCGCCCTCAATGCGCGCGGCCTCACCTCTCGGGGCTACACGGTGCTCGAGGCCGGCAATGGCGTCGAGGCTATGGAAGTCATGGAGCGGGAAGGCCACGTCGATCTCGTTGTGTCGGACGTGGTAATGCCGGAAATGGACGGCCCGACCCTGTTGCGCGAACTGCGCGCGCGCGATCCGAAGGTGAAATTCATTTTCGTGTCGGGCTATGCGGAAGAGGCCTTCGCCAAGAACCTGCCGCAAGACCAGCAGTATCACTTCCTCGCCAAGCCGTTCACGCTCAAGCAGCTCGTCGCCGAAGTGAAGAGCACGCTGACCGGCGCATAGCGCCGACGCAGATGCGGTCAGTAGCAGGCCTGCGCCAGCGTCACCTTGGCGAATACCAGAGTCGATACCGTGCAACGGCCCGGTCGCTCTGCAGTTGCTTGCGGTGCGGTGAAGTAGTTGCGCTCCAGTTCAGCCGCAGCGGGACCGGTATAAAGCGATACCACGTCGGGCTGCTCGGTTTGCTTGGCTTCTCGCGTTCCGTCAAACGGGGTGAGCTTGGCCTGC
>JAEZEY010000183.1 GCA_023432845.1 Pseudomonadota bacterium | reverse complement strand
CTACCGCATTCGCCGGCTGCCGCGCCTTCGCCAGCCTCGAAGAACTGCTCGCCGAAGGCGTCGATGCCATCACCATCCCGGCCCCGACCCCCCTGCATCACGAACTGGCGCTGGCCTGCATCGCGCGCAACATCCACATTCTCGTCGAGAAACCGGTCGCTTCCACGGTTGCGGAAGGGCAGGAGATCGTCGACGCGGCGCGCGCCGCCGGCGTGACGCTGATGGTCGGCCATGTCGAGCGCTTCAACCCGGCGGTGGAAGCGATCAAGGATGCGATCCGCGGCGAGGACATTCTCTCCATCGCCATCACCCGCGTCGGCCCGTTCCCGCCGCGCATGTCGAATGTCGGCGTCGTCATCGACCTCGCCGTCCACGACATCGACCTGATCCGGTGGTTCACCGATAGCGACATTATCGAGGTGCAGCCGCAGCTGTCCAGCGCGGTCGCCGAGCGCGAGGACATCGCGCTGCTGCAGTTCCGTACCGCCTCCGGCGTGCTGGCGCATATCAACACCAACTGGCTGACGCCGTTCAAGGCGCGCAACGTCACCGTGGCGACACGGCGCAAATATGTGATGGGCGATCTGCTCACGCGTCAGGTCACCGAATGCTTCGGCTTCCAGCCGGACGGCAGCTATTCGATGCGTCATCTGTCGGTCGGCCATGCCGAACCGCTGCGCTCGGAGTTGCTGGCCTTCCTGCAGGCGATCCGCTCGGGCGCGTCGCCGGCCGTCACCGGCGAGCAGGGCGTCGCCAGCCTCGAGGTTGCCATCCAGTGCCTGACGACCAGCAGTCATCAGCCGGCGGCTGCGCGCCGGGCCAACGTCGCCGTCTAATTCAACAATATCCGGTCCGCTTTCATGAACGTTCGCACCGAACTGCCGCCGATTCCTTTCATCGATCTCGCCGCGCAGCGGCGGCGGCTCGGCAGTGCGATCGACAATGCGGTGATGAAGGTGGTGAACAGCTGCCAGTTCATCCTCGGGCCGGAGGTGCGTGAATTTGAAACGCAGCTTGCGGCCTTCGCCGGCGCCAAGCATGCCGTATCCTGCGCCAGCGGCACCGACGCGCTGGTGTTGCCGCTGCGCGCCATGGGCATCGGTCCGGGCGATGCGGTCATCTGTCCGTCTTTTACGTTCTGTGCGACGGCCGAGGTCGTGGCGCTGGTCGGCGCGACGCCGGTCTTCGTCGATGTCGATCCGGTGACCTTCAACATGAACCCGGAGCATATTGCCGGGGCGGTCGAAAAAGCGCGCGAACTTGGCCTCAAACCCAAGGCGGTCATCCCGGTCGATCTGTTCGGCCAGGCGGCCGACCACGGGCCGATTGCGGCCGCCGCCAAGGCACATGACCTTTTCATCATCGACGACGCCGCGCAGGGCTTCGGCGCGACCTATAACAATCGCCGCATCGGCACCTTCGGCCACGTCACCGCGACCAGCTTCTTTCCGGCCAAGCCGCTCGGCTGTTATGGCGACGGCGGCGCGGCGCTCACCGATGACGATAATCTCGCCGACCTGATGCGCAGTGTGCGCGTTCATGGCATGGGCAGCGATCGCTACGATAATGTCCGCCTCGGCCTGACCTCGCGCCTCGACACCATTCAGGCGGCGGTGCTGGTCGAGAAGCTCAAGATTTTCCCTGATGAGATCGATGCGCGCGACCGTATCGCCCGCCGCTACAACGAAACGTTGCGCGACGTCGTCACCGTGCCGGTGGTGCCGGCCGGCATGACGTCGGTGTGGGCGCAGTACACCATCCGCCTCAAGCCCGGAACGCGCGATGCCTTCGCTGCCGCGCTCAAGGCCGAGGGCGTGCCGACCGCGATCTACTATCCGATCCCGCTGCATCGTCAGCAGGCCTACAAGCATTACCCGGTCGGTAAGGGCGGCGTTGCGGTCAGCGAGGCGCTGGCGCAGGAAGTCATCAGCCTGCCAATGCACGCCTATCTGGACGAGCCCACGCAGGATCGGATCGTCGATGCGGTGCGCCGCGCCGTAAAGGTTGGCTGAGCACCCTGTCCGCCGCGCCTTGATTCGGCCGCACGCGCGGCCGAGTTTGGCTTTGCCCGCCGGCGCTTTAAGGTAGACGCCGGATTCGGCCGGCTCCCGCCCGCCGACCTTGAGCGCCCGCACGGACCTCTGTCAGCCGATGATCAAGTCGTTTCTCACGGTCGGCGGCTACACGCTCCTGTCGCGGGTCACCGGTTTCATTCGCGACATCATCATGGCGGCAGTGCTCGGCGCCGGGCCGGTGGCGGATGCGTTCTTCGTCGCCTTCCGCCTGCCCAATCATTTCCGCGCCATCTTTGCCGAAGGGGCGTTCAACGCCGCCTTCGTGCCGGCCTATGCGCGCGTGCGCGAGCAGGGCGGGGCCGAACGGGCGGCGCGCTTTGCCGACCAGATATTCACCATTCTGCTGGCGTCGCAGATCGTGCTGCTCGCGCTGGCGCTCATCTTCACCTCGCAGGCCATCGACATTCTGGCGCCGGGCTTCCGCGACGAGCCGATGCGCTATGCGCTGGCCGTCGATCTGACCCGCATCACCTTTCCTTATCTGCTACTGATCACGCTGGTGACGCTCTATGGCGGCATTCTCAACACGCTGCAGCGCTTCGCCGCTGCCGCCGCGGCGCCGATCCTGCTCAACCTGTCGCTGATTGTCGCGCTGCTGCTCGCTGTTTATTTCCCGACGCCGGGTCATGCGGCGGCCTGGGGCGTCGCCTTCTCGGGCGTGCTGCAGGCGCTGCTGGTCGGCGGCGATGCATTCCGGCAAGGCGTGCTGGCGCGGCTGACGCGGCCGCGCCTGGATGCCGATATCAAACAGTTCTTTCGCTCTCTCGGTCCCGCCACCGTCGGCTCGGCCGGCGTGCAGCTATCGCTGTTCGCCGACACCATCATCGCCAGCTTTCTGGCGGCTGGCGCGATTTCGGCGCTCTATTACGCCGATCGTCTCAATCAGTTGCCGATCGGTGTCATCGGCATCGCGATCGGTACGGTCGTGCTGCCGGAAATGTCGCGGCGCTTGGCCGCTGGCGACGATGCCGGCGCGGCGCATGCACAGAACCGCGCATTCGAATTCACGTTGCTGCTGGCAATGCCATGCCTTGCCGCCTTCATCGCCATTCCCGACCTCATCATGCGGGCGCTGTTCGTGCGCGGCGCCTTCACCGCGGCGGACGCCGCCGCGGCCGGCGCGACGCTGGCGGCCTACTCGGTCGGCCTGCTGCCGTTCCTGCTGATCCGCAGCGCGGTCGCGACCTTCTTCGCGCGCGGCGACACGCTGACGCCGGTGAAGGCCTCGCTCACGGCGGCGGCGGTCAATATCGGCTTCAAGGTTCTGCTGATGGGACCGCTGGCGCAGGTCGGCCTCGCGCTCGCGACGGCGATCGGCGCCTGGATTAATCTCTTGCTGGTGGTTTGGCTGGCGCATCGCGCGGGCCATGCGCGAATTGACGCGCGCTTGCGACAGTCAGCGCTGAAGCTCGCCCTTGCCGGTGTTATAGTGACGGCCGTTTTCTGGTTCGCCGCCGGGCCGCTGGAACGGTTGTTCCAAGGCTGGCCGGTGACGGCGCTCATGACCTTGGCGGCGCTCGGCGCGCTCGGTGGCCTGGTGTATGCCACAACCATCCTGGCGCTGTTCGGGCGTGCGTGGTTTAAGGGTTTCGTCCGCGTTCGCCAATAGGGATGTCGTCGAAATTGGGGGGCAGGGCCGAGTCGGCCACGGTGGACATCGTGTTGCAGCGCAGCTATGTGAAATCAGAATTTGTCAGTCGGTCGTGGTCAGACATGTACACATCTACCCCAGCAGCCATATGCCCCATGATCGGCCGCCGCGGCCGCGTCGCTGTCGCGGTGACGCTTGTTGCGCTGGTCGCGGGCTGCGGAGAAAGTCCGAAGCAGCAGGCCGGTGGTCCGCCGCCGCCGCAGGTCACCGTCGCGCCGCCGGTCAAGCGCCAGGTCGTCGATTACGATGAGTATGTCGGCCGTTTCATCGCGGTGAACAGTGTTGAAGTTCGCGCGCGCGTGTCCGGCTATCTCGATGGCGTGCATTTCAAGGACGGTCAACTCGTCAAGGAGGGGGATCTTCTCTTTACCGTTGACCGCCGCCCGTTCGAGAACGCCGTGGCGCAGGCACGCGCCACGCTCACCGCTGCGCAATCCAATGTCGCATTCACCGAGGCCGACTACACCCGCGGTCAGCAGCTGGTGAAGGAAAAGACTATCACCGAGCAGACTTTCGAGCAGCGTGCCCAGGCGTTCCGCAACGCCCGCGCCGCGGTCGCCGGCGCCGAGGCGGCGCTGCGCACCTCCGAACTGGACCTTGAGTTCACCGCGCTGCGCGCGCCGATCGCCGGTCGCATCGGCGACCGCCGCGTCACGCCGGGCAATCTCGTTACCGGAGGCACCGGCGGCAACACTACCTTGCTCGCCACCATCGTCTCGACTGACCCGATCTATTTTGAGTTCACTTTCGACGAAGCATCGTATCTGCGCTACGAGCGCAACGCCAAGCAGGGCAACGATGTCACCAGTCGGGACGGCCGCGTGAATGTCGGTCTCAAGCTGATCGACGAAAAGGACTTCGTGCACCAAGGGCAGATGAATTTTATCGATAACGTGATCGATCGCCAGACCGGAACGATCCGCGGCCGGGCCGTATTCCAGAACGCGGCCAATGTATTCACGCCTGGCATGTTTGGCCGCGTCCGCGTCCCGGCCTCGTCGCCCTATGATGGACTCCTGGTGCCCGATGCCGCCATCGGCACCGAGCAGGTACGCAAATACGTTCTGGTCGTCGGTCCGGACAACAAGGCCGTGCAGAAATACGTGACCCTCGGTCAGCTCGTCGACCGTTCGCTGCGTGTCATCAAGGATGGCGTCGGCCCCGACGACAGGATCATCGTCAATGGCATCGCGCGCGTGCGGCCAGGTCAGCCGGTGACCCCGCAGAACCAAGATGCGCAGCCGGCGCCCGGCGGACAGCCGCCCGCCGCGCAACAGAAATAGCGACGCGCCATGCGATTGTCTCACTTCTTCATCGACCGGCCGATCTTCGCCTCGGTGATCGCGATTGTGATCATCATCCTCGGCGGCGTATCCTTTCAGCGCCTGCCGGTCGCGCAGTATCCCGAGATCGCGCCGCCGTCGATCAACATCAACGGTCAGTTCCCCGGCGCCAGCGCCGAGATTGTCGCTGAAACCGTGGTCGCGCCGATCGAGCAACAGATCAACGGCGTCGAGGGGATGCTGTACATCTCGTCGAATTCCACGTCCGACGGCCGGTTCTCGATCGCGGTGACCTTCGAACTCGGCACCAATCTCGACATCGCGCAGGTGCAGGTTCAGAATCGCGTCTCGATTGCGACGCCGCGCTTGCCGGCGCAGGTCCAGCAGATCGGCGTAACGGTACAGAAGAGCTCGCCCGACATCCTGATGGTGGTGAACCTCTTCTCGAAGGACAAATCGCGCGACCCGCTTTACATTTCGAACTATGCCAACCTCCAGATCAAGGACGCGCTGACGCGTGTCGATGGCGTCGGCTCCATCAGCGTGTTCGGCAGTCGCGACTACGCGATGCAGGTCTGGCTCGACCCGGACCGGATGCAGTCGCTCAACCTGACGGCGGGCGACGTCACAGCCGCGCTGCGGGAGCAGAACATTCAGGTCGCGTCGGGCGTGCTCAACCAGCCGCCGGTGCCGCAGCAACTCGCATTCCAGATCGCGGTGCGAACGCTCGGCCGCCTGTCGACACCGGAGGAATTCGGCAACATCGTCGTCAAGCAGATCGGCAACGCGGTCGTGCGCGTCAAGGACGTGGCGCGCGTTGAACTGATGGCGCAGGACTATTCGTCGAATTCCTATCTCGGTCGCGACGCGTCGGTGGCGCTGGCCGTGTTTCAGCGGCCGGGCTCGAACGCGCTGACCACCGGCGACGGCATCTTCAGGGCGATGCAGGAGATGTCCAAGAGTTTTCCGACGGGGGTCGACTACGGCATTTTCTATAATCCGACCCAGTTTATTCAGGAATCGGTCAGCGCCGTCATTGCGACGATCTTCGAAGCGGTCGTGCTGGTCGTGCTCGTCGTGGTGCTGTTCCTGCAGACCTGGCGCGCCGCCATCATTCCGCTGCTGGCGATTCCGATCTCGCTGATCGGCACGTTCTTCATGATGAGCCTGTTCGGCTTCTCGCTGAACAACCTGTCGCTGTTTGGTCTTGTGCTCGCGATCGGCATCGTGGTCGACGACGCCATTGTCGTCGTCGAGAACGTCGAGCGCAACATCGCCGATGGGTTGTCGCCGCGCGAAGCCTCCTACAAAACGATGGACGAGGTCGGCACCGCGCTGATCTCGATCGTGCTGGTGCTGTGCGCGGTGTTCGTGCCGACCGTATTCATTACCGGCATTTCGGGTCAGTTCTATCGCCAGTTCGCGCTGACGATCACCAGCGCCACGATCATTTCCTTGATTTGTTCGCTCACGCTGTCGCCCGCGATGTGCGCGCTGCTGCTGCGGCCCCACAAGGAGGCGCAGCAGGACCGCTGGTTCGAGAAGCCTATCCATGGCTTCTTCCGGCTGTTCAATCGGGGCTTCGACGCGCTGGCGCGAGGCTACAGCGCGATGGCCAAGCGCATTGTCCGCATCGCCGTGCTGATGTTGGTCGCCTATGTCGCCATTCTCGGCTTCGGGCTTAACGAATTCCGCAAGACGCCGCAGGGCTTCATCCCGCAGATCGACCGCGGCATTCTGATCGTCGCGGCGCAGCTGCCGCCGGGCGCCTCGCTGGGGCGGACCGATGACGTGATGCGCAAGGCGAGAGATATTATTCTCGGCACGCCGGGCGTGGCCAATGCCGTCGTTATCGTCGGCTTCTCGGGCGCGACCTTCACCAATGCGCCCAATGCCGGCGCTATGTTCATCGTGCTCGATTCCTTCGAGGAGCGGGCCAAGGATCCGGCCAAGGCAACGGCGGCGATTCAGCGCGCGCTGTTCCAGAAGCTCGGCGCCATCCAGGAAGCGCAGATGATCGTGGTGCAGCCGCCGCCGGTGTCCGGCATTGGCAATGCTGCCGGCTTCCGCATGATGGTCGAGGATCGCAACGGCGCCGGCCCCGCCGCGCTGCAGGGGGCGGTTTACGCGATGATGGGCCGCGCGGCGCAGACACCCGGCCTGCAGCAGGTCTATTCGCTGTTCGAGACCCAGACGCCGCAGCTTTACCTCGATATCGACCGCGTCAAGGCACAGCTGCTCGGCGTCAACATATCCGACGTATTCCAGGCGCTGCAGGTCTATATCGGCTCGTCCTACGTCAACGACTTCAATCTGTTCGGCCGAACCTTCCGCGTGCAGGCGCAGGCCAATGCGGAGAACCGCCTTGAGCCCAAGGACGTGCTGGCGCTGCGCGTGCGCAACAATCAGGGCCAGACCGTGCCGCTGGGGTCGTTCACGACGGTCAGCGACATATCCGGCCCGTACCGGCTACCGCGCTACAATCTCTATCCCGCGGCCGAACTCGATGGCGCGCCGGCGCCCGGCTACAGCCAGGGCCAGGCCATCGAGATCATGCAGAAGCTCGCCGCGGAAACGCTGCCTGCGGGCTTCGCATTCGAATGGACGACGCTCGCGTACCAGCAGATCCGCGCCGGCAACACGGCAATGTTCGCCTTCCTGCTCGGCGTAACCTTCGTCTTCCTCGTCCTCGCGGCGCAGTACGAAAGCCTGACGCTGCCGCTCGCCGTCATCCTGATCGTGCCGATGTGTCTGGTGGCGGCGATCGTCGGCGTCGTGTTGCGCGGGCAGGACAACAACATCCTCACGCAAGTCGGCTTTGTCGTGCTGATCGCGCTCGCCGCCAAGAACGCGATTCTGATCGTGGAGTTCGCCAAGCAGCTCGAGGACCGGGGCCGCAACCGGTTCGACGCGGCGGTCGAGGCGGCGCGCCTGCGACTGCGTCCGATCATCATGACCTCGCTGGCCTTCGTGTTCGGCGTCACGCCGCTGGTGTGGGCCGTCGGCGCCGGTGCGGAACTGCGTCAGGCGCTTGGCACGGCGGTGTTTTCGGGCATGATCGGGGTCACCGTGTTCGGCCTGATCTTCACGCCGGCCTTCTATGTGATCTCGCGGTGGATCGCGGAGAAAACCTCGCGGCGCAAGGACACCGCGCATCCGCAGCCGGCGGAGTAAGGGCCGGACGAAAACCTTAGAGCGGCAAGCGAAGGAGCGGCCGGATGGCGATGATGAAATTCGGTTTCGGCCAGCCGCTCACCCGCAAGGAGGACGACGCGCTGCTGCGCGGCGCCGGTCGCTATGTCGCGGATGTCGCGCCCGCGGGCGCCCTGCATGCCGTGGTGGTGCGCTCGCCACACGCCCACGCCAATTTCAAATTCACCGATCTTGCCGCCGCCAGGGCGATGAAGGGCGTGCGCCTTATCCTCACCGGTGACGACATCGCCGATCTCGGACCGATGCCGACACCCGGCGTGCTCGAAGGCGTCGCTATCGACGTGCCGTTCTATCCGGTTCTGGCGCGCGGCGTGGTGCGCCATGTCGGCGATGCCGTGGCCTTCGTCGTCGCCAATACGCTCGATCAGGCGAAGGACGCCGCCGATGCCATCGCGATCGACTGGCAGCCGCTGCCGCATGTCATCGGTTCGCTCGAGGCGCTCAAGAAAGACGCGCCGCCGGTCTGGCCCGACCGGCCGAACCTTTCATTCGAGACGACGGACGGCGACGCGGCCGCCACAAAGGCGGCCTTCGCCAGGGCCGCGCGCACCGTCAGGACCAGCATCGTCAATCAGCGCCTCGTGGCCAACTATATGGACACGCGCGGCGTCGTCGCGGAATTCGACGGCGATCGCTACACGCTGACGCTCGGCAGCCAGGGCAGCCACCTCATTCGCGACATCATCTGCGGCGAGGTGCTCAAGCAGCCGCTCGACAAGATGCGCGTGATCACGCCGGATGTCGGCGGCGGCTTCGGTACCAAGCTGTTTCCCTACCGCGAATACGCGCTCGCTGCGGTCGCGGCCGGGAGGCTGCGCAAGCCGGTGAAATGGATCTGCGACCGCTCCGAGCATTTTCTCTGCGACGCCCACGGCCGCGACAACATCTCGACGGCGACGATCGCGCTCGACGAGGACAACAGGTTCCTCGCCCTGGAAATCGACATCGTCGCCGACATGGGCGCCTATCTGTCGTGCTACGCGCCCTACATCCCTTGGCTGGGCGTCGGTATGGCGACCGGCGTTTACGACATTCCCGCGGCCTATATCCGCCTGCGCGCGGCCTACACCAATACGGTGCCGGTCGACGCCTATCGCGGCGCCGGCCGGCCCGAAGCATCCTATCTGATCGAGCGCGCCGTCGATAACACCGCGCGCGAAATCGGCATCGCGCCGGATGCGCTGCGGCGGAAGAACCTGATCAAGAAATCGCAGCTGCCGTATACGACGCCGACCGGCAAGGTGTACGACTCCGGCGACTTCGCCGGCGCGCTCAAGCGCGCGCAGGAACTGGCTGACTGGAAGGGCTTCGACAAGCGCGCGAGGCCCGCGAAGCGTGCCGGCAAGCTGCGCGGCATCGGCATCGCCACTTATGTTGAGGCCTGCGGTAATAACGGCCCGGAGACCGCTCATGTCACCCTCGACAAGGATGGCGGCGTCACGGTGCTGATCGGGTCGCAATCGACCGGGCAGGGTCACCACACCTCCTACGCGCAACTCGTGGCGGAGCGGCTCGATCTGCCGCCGGAGCTGGTGCGCGTCGTGCAGGGCGATACCGACAGGATCGCGACCGGCGCCGGCACGGGCGGCTCGAGTTCGATCCCCGTGGGCGGCGTTTCGGTCGACCGCGCCTCGCGCACCTTGGCCGATCAGCTCAAGGAACTGGCCGCCGATGTGCTCGAAGCATCGGCCGGCGACATGGAGATCGCCGACGGCACTGTGCGGGTGGCCGGCACCGATCGCGCCATCAGCTTCGCCGATCTCGCCAGCCATCCGAAAGCGACGCCGGACAAGCTGACCGCGAGCCGCGACTTCGGCAGCGACAGCCCGACTTATCCTAACGGCGCCCACATTGCCGAGGTCGAAATCGATCCCGATACGGGCAAGACCGAGATCGTCACCTATGTGGTGGTCGATGACTTCGGCGCCACGCTCAATCCGCTGCTGCTGGCGGGTCAGGTCCATGGCGGGGCGGTGCAGGGCATCGGCCAGGCGCTGATGGAAGACACGGTCTATGACCCGGATAGCGGCCAACTGCTGAGCGCGAGCTTTATGGACTACGCCATGCCGCGCGCCTCTGATACGCCGTCCTTCGCATTCGAGACCCGCAATACGCCGTGCAAGACCAACCCGCTCGGTGTGAAGGGCGCGGGCGAGGCCGGTGCGATCGGTTCATGCCCGGCGGTGATCAACGCAGTGATCGACGCGCTGGATCGCGGTTACGGTGTACGCCACATCGACATGCCCGCGACGCCGCTGAAGGTGTGGACTCTGATCGACCAGGCCAAGAAGGCGCGTGCGGCCTAGCGCCGCCATGTTCACGCCATCGTGATTGTATGGCGCAATTGGCGAGCCCAGTTTCGCCGGAATATGCTTCACAAATCAGGGTTAGCTACAGCGCGAGCGCTTCGGCGCGACCGTTACATGCGCAACTATGCGCCATCCACCAGGGGGATTTGATGAAGTTCTCGACGTTCTGCGCTGCCGCCGCAGCGGCCATTGTCTCGATCGCGACGACCGCGGTCGTTGCCCAGCAGGATCCGATCGCCGCGCGCAAGGCGCTGATGAAGGAAACCGGTCAGGCCACCGCCGCGGTGGTGAAGATGACCAAAGGCGAGACGCCGTTCGATCTGGCCACCGCCCAGGCATCGTTCAAGACCTATCAGAATGTCGCGTCCAAGATGCCTGCGCTCTTCCCCGACAATTCGAAGACCGGCGGCGAAACGACCGCGGCGCCGGCGATCTGGGAGAACATGAACGACTTCAAGGCGCGCTTTGCGAAGTTCGAAGCCGACGCCAAGGCCGCCGAGGCTTCGGTCAAGGATCTGGACTCGCTCAAGGCGGCGGTGGGCAATGTCACCCGCAATTGCGGCGGTTGTCACGAGACCTACCGCGTCAAGAAGAGCTGATGACGTTTTCTTGATCGCTACCACGGCCGAGAAACAGGAAGGGCGGTGCGTCACGAGCGTGCCGCCCTTCCTCTTCGCCGGGCTCGGCGGCTAGACTGTTCCAAGAACGGCGGGGAAGCACGCATATGGCGCGCAAGCTGATTGTATCGCTCATCGTCCTCGGCATCGTCGGCGCGGCCGCGCTGTGGTTCCTGACCGCGCCGAAGGTCGAGCCCGCTGGCGAATTCGCCACCCCGCACAAGGCCGACCTCGCCAATGGCAAGACCATGTTCGACGTCGGCGGCTGCGTGTCCTGCCACACCGACAGCAAGGAAGACCGGACGCGGCTCGGCGGCGGCGTGGCGCTCGCGTCGCCCTTCGGCACGTTCTACACGCCGAACATCTCGCCCGATCCCGAGGATGGTATCGGCCGCTGGACCGAGGCGCAGTTCGTCACCGCCATGCGCGAAGGAACGTCACCGGCGGGTGAGCATCTTTATCCGTCGTTTCCCTATACCTCCTATCGGCGCATGACGACGGGCGATCTGCTCGACATGTTCGCCTATATCAAGACCTTGCCGCCGGTGAAGGGTAAAGCGCGCGAGCACGACCTGCCGTTTCCCTTCAGTATCAGAACGTCTTTGGGGGTCTGGAAGCTCCTGTTCCTGAACGGCGGCCGCTTCACCCCGGATGCGAGTAAGGACGCCCAATGGAATCGCGGCGCCTACCTTGTGAACGGTCCGGGCCATTGCGCCGAATGCCACTCGCCGCGCAACGCCCTTGGCGGCATCCTCGACGGCCTGCGCTTCGCCGGTGGGCCTGACCCGGAAGGGCAGGGCTGGGTGCCGAACATCACCCAGCAAGGCCTCGCTTCGTGGTCAGCGGGGGACATCGCCGAGTTCCTGAAATCGGGCATGACGCCCGAGTTCGATTCGGCCGGCGGCAGCATGACGGCGGTGATCCGCAACACCTCGCAACTCAGCGACGCCGACCGGCTGGCGATGGCGACCTATATCAAATCCTTGCCGGCGGTCGCAGGGCCTCCACGGCCGACGAAGAAGTAGAAGCGGAACACCCACGCGCAAAAGAGGGGCGACAAGACCGGCAGCGGGGGCTATGGAGAGATTCTCCATGCACGAGCCGTCGCCCAACCTCCTCAAAGCCATCGGCTTCAAGATCATTTCCGCCTTGCTCTTCGCTGCGATGTCCGCGCTGGTGCGGCAACTCGGCGAAACGGTGCCGGTCGGGCAGGTCGTGTTCTTTCGCTCGGCCTGCGCCATCCCGCCGGTCTTGGTGATTTACGCCTTCCGCGGCGAGCTCATGAGTGCGGTGCGGACCAGCCGCATCCGCGGCCATCTGCTGCGTGGCACCGTCAGCGTCTGCGGCATGTTCTCGAACTTCGCGGCGCTGGCGCGGCTGCCGCTGGCGGACGCCACCGCCATCCAGTTTGGTTCGCCTTTGATCACGGTGGCGCTCGCTGCCATCATCCTCAAGGAACGGGTACGCATCTTCCGCTGGACCGCGGTCGCGGTCGGCTTCGTCGGCGTGATCGTGATGCTGATCCCGAATTTCGATCCCGGCCGTTACACAGCTGCGGGGATCGGCGCGGCGGCGGCGCTTGGATAAATTTTTGCGCTGATCTCGGCGTTCTGCAACGCTGGCGCCGTGATCCAGACGCGCCGCCTGACGCAGACCGAAACGACGTCGTCGATCGTCGTCTATTTCTCGCTGTCCTGCGCCATCGTCGGCGCGCTGACTCTGCCCTTTGCCTGGCATCCGCCGAGCCCAGAAGAACTGATGGCGCTGGTCGCCACCGGCGTTATCGGCGGCATCGCCCATATCTTCCTGACCGAAAGCTACCGCCATGCCTCCGCGTCGGTCATTGCACCTTTCGACTACACCTCGCTGATCTGGGCATTACTGCTGGGATACTGGTTCTTCGGCGAGTTGCCGGGCACGCTGGTCTATGTCGGAGCCTCCATCGTCGCCGGCGCGGGGCTGGTCGTGCTGTGGCGCGAGCGTCGCCTCGGCATTACCCGGGCGCCGCAGGAGGAAGGCCCGCGGCGGCCGGAGATTTGAAGGTTGACGTGAATCAATGACGATAAGGCCGCAGAGGCCTGAGCTCTCGTCATGAAATTGCATCAACTCACCGATGAGCAGCGCGATCTCTGGGCTCGGGTCGAAGCGCTCTGGAGAATGGCTATTGCGCAAGATACGGCGTCGGCAACTGAGGCTCTTCATTCAAATTATGTGGGATGGGTCACTGGGCAGCCTCGTCCGCATGGGCGAGACGCGGCGGTCGCATCGGTCGGGCCATCGTCGCCGCGCGTCTTGAGCTATGAATTACAGCCGCTGAGCATTGTCGTGTTCGACGGCGTAGCGGGCGTCGTTCACTACACCTATGTCGCTGATGTGGAATCCAGTCCGAACGTCTCAAAGACCGTTTCCGGCCGCTGGAGCGAAATGTACCTGCGGAAGAATGGCAGCTGGATCATGATTTCCGTCAGCGCGGGCCTGACGGCGAGCGTTAGGGTGAGGCCGGGGCGTAATCAACGGCGCAGCGGCGCCGGATTGTCAGGCGGTGAAGGCCTTGAACGTGATGATGGTGTAGGTGTCCTTGATGCCCGGAATGCAATGCACCTTCTCGTTCACGAAGTGGCCGATATCGGTCTTGTCGTCCACATAGAATTTCACCAGCAGATCGTAATCGCCAGCAGTGGAGTAAATCTCCGAGGCAATTTCGGCTTCCGCCAGTTCGTTGGCGACCTGATAGGCCTTGCCGAGTTCGCATTTGATCTGGACGAAGAACGGGGTCATTGCGATGGGTCTCCGGGCCGCCGGGGGCGTTTCCGGCAACACAGCAAAATCGCGCCAGCCTGGCAAGGCGGGTTTTGAGCGCCGCGTGCGGTCGTGCTTCTACCGGCTTTGCACCTGCGGCCCTTGCCATGCCGCTTCCGCGGGTCTAGTTATCGATCAGCGATCTCGTGGGGTGTCCGGCGTCGTGCCGGGCTGAGAGGCCGGAAGTCCGGTCAACCCAACGAACCTGATCCGGGTCATGCCGGCGGAGGGAGAGAGATGCAGGAACCGATAGTCCCATTGCGCCAGTTTGCATCGCCGGCGGAGCTCGTCTCCGCGGTGGCCGCCGTGCTTGCGCGCGTGCGGGCGAAATCCCCGCGGGTCCACTGCATCACCAATTCGGTGGCGGAGAATTTCACCGCCAATGTGCTACTGGCGCTGGGCGCTGTTCCCTCCATGACCCTGTCGCCGGTCGAGATCGGCGCATTCGTCGGCCGCGCTGACGCGCTGCTGGTCAATCTCGGTACCTTCGGCCGCGAGCGGCGCGAGGCGACGTCGATCGCCGTCGATACCGCGGTGCAGGGCGGGCTGCCCTGGGTCCTCGATCCGGTCTTCGTCGACCGGGCCCCGCCGCGCGCAACCTACGCCCAGGACCTGCTGTTTCTTCGTCCGACGGCGATGCGGCTCAACGCCGCCGAATTCGCGGCGCTGGCCGGTGCCGGCGACGGCCTCAGCGATGTGCGCACCTACGCCTGCGAGCGCGACATCGCGATCGGCCTGTCGGGCGCGCGCGATTTGATTGCCGACGGCCGGCGGGCCGCGTCGATTTCCAACGGCGATGCCATGATGGCGCGCGTGACGGCCATGGGCTGCGCCGCCTCGGCGATGGTGGGCGCCTGTCTCGCGGTCGAGAAGGACGCCTTTGTCGCGACCGCGGCGGCAATGCTGATCATCGGTGTGGCCGGCGAATTGGCGGCGGAGACGGCGCGCGGTCCCGGCAGCTTCGCGGCGGCAATCCTCGATACGCTTTATTCCATCGACGGCGACGCGCTGGCGGCACGCGCGCGCGTTTCATTGCACGAGTAACAACCGATGACCCTCGACCTTCGTCTTTATGCCCTTGTTGATCCGGCGGTTGCCGGCGGGCGGTCGTTGCCCGCACTGACGGCGCTGATCGCCGAGAGCGCGACGCTGGTGCAGCTGCGCGACAAGCACGGTTCGACCCGCGTCATGATCGAGGAGGCGCGCGACGTCATGGCGGTGCTGCGGCCGCGCGGCGTGCCGCTGCTGATCAACGACCGCGTCGACGTCGCGCTCGCCTCCGGCGCACAGGGCGTCCACATCGGGTGGGATGACATGGGCGCCGCCGATGCGCGCCGCCTGCTCGGCAAGGACGCCATTATCGGGTTGAGCATCAAGACGGCCGAGGAAGCCGCAGCTGCGCCGCTCGAGCTCTTGGACTACGTCGCCATTGGCGGGGTGTTCGCGACGACGTCGAAGGACAACACCGCGGCGCCGATCGACATCGACGGCCTGCGCAAGCTCGTCGAGTTCATTCGCGGCCGCAAGCCGGGCTTTCCGATCTGTGCCATCGCCGGCATCAACGCCGGCAACGCCGGTGAGGTGATTGCCGCGGGAGCCGACGGCGTCGCGGTGATCTCGGCGCTCTCGCTCGCTTCTGATCCGGCCGAGGCGGCACGGGATTTACGCAGCGCCGTCGATGCCGCGCTCGCCGAAAGGAACGCCGCATGACGCCGGTCGCGCTGACGATTGCCGGTTCGGATTCCGGCGGCGGCGCCGGCATCCAGGCCGACCTCAAGGCTTTTGCCGCCAACGAAGTGTTTGGCACGACGGTTATCACGGCTCTGACCGCGCAGAATACGCAAGGCGTCTCCGCCATTCACGATGTGCCGCTGGTGTTCATCGCGGCACAGATCGATTCCATCTTTTCCGACTTTGAAGTCGCCGCTGTGAAGATCGGCATGCTGTCGCGCGCCGAGACTATTCGTCTGATCGCATCCGAACTGCGCCGTCGCGCTGTCAAACACGTCGTGCTCGATCCGGTGATGGTGGCGACATCGGGCGACCAGCTGCTGCAGGACGACGCGGTCGCCGCGCTGCGCACCGAACTGATGCCGCTTGCCGAGATCGTCACGCCCAACCTGCACGAAGCCGCCGCGCTCACTGGCAAATCGTTTGCGCGCAGCGACGCGGAGATGGAAGCGCAGGCGCGCGACATCTTCGCCTTCGGTCCGCGCGCGGTGCTGATCAAGGGCGGCCACGGCACGGGCGACGAGGCGGTCGATCTCCTGATCGATAGCGGCGGCGGGGTGACGCGCTTAAGCGCAAAGCGTATCAAGACGAAAAACACGCATGGTACTGGCTGTACGCTTTCCTCCGCCATCGCGGCGAATCTGGCGAAGGGCATGGACCTCATCGCCGCCGTGCGCGCGGCTAAGGACTACGTCACCGACGCCATCGAACACGCCGACGACCTGGAAATCGGCCACGGCCACGGCCCCCTCAATCACTTCTACAAGTACTGGAGCAATGCATGACGACACGCCGCCAGTTCGCCCTCGGTGCCGGCCTTGCCGCCACGACAGCGCTCGCCGCGCCGTCGATCGCGCGCGCGCAGACGATGAAGTGGCGCATGGTGACGTCGTGGCCAAAGCGCCTGCCCGGTCCCGGCATGTCGGCCGAACGCGTCGCGGAGCGCATCCGCACGCTCTCGAACGGCCGCCTCGACATCAGCGTGGGGGCGGCGGGGGAGGTCGTGCCCGCCTTCGGCGTCTTGGAGGCCGTCGGCACCGGCGTCGCCGAGATGGGCCACACCGCGGCGTTCTACTGGCAGGGCAAGATGGCGGCGGCGCCGTTCTTCACCACGGTGCCGTTCGGCCTGACGCCGGCCGAGCACGTCGCCTGGGTCGACGCCGGCGGCGGCCAGGCACTATGGGACGAGATGTACCGGCCGTTCGGCGTCAAGCCGTTCATGGGCGGCAACACCGGCGTCTGCATGGGCGGCTGGTTCCGCCGCGAGGTCAAGAGTCTGGCCGAGCTGCGCGGCCTCAAGCTGCGCTCGCTCGGCCTCGGCGGCGAGGTTTATCGCCGTCTCGGCGCCACGCCGCAGACGACGTCGCCGGCCGAGATCCTCACCAGCATCCAGTCCGGCGTCATCGACGGCGCCGAATTCGTCGGCCCCGGCACCGACATCGCGCTCGGCCTCTATCGCGCCGCGCCGTTCTATTACTATCCCGGCTTCAACAAGCCGAACGGCACCGGCGAGGCCATCGTGTCGCTGAAGGCGTGGGAGGCGCTGGCACCCGATCTCAAGGCGATCATCGCGCATGCCTGCGCGAGCGAGGCCAACTACGCGCTCGCCGAGATGGAGAAGCTCAACGCGCAGGCGCTCGGCGTGCTGGTGAAGGAGCACAACGTCAGACTGGCGCAATTCCCGGCCGATGTCGTCACCGCCGCGCGCAAGCAGGCCGACGACATTCTCGGCGAACTCGCGTCGCGCGACGCCATCGCCGGCAAGGTGCACGCCTCCTACAAGGCGTTCCGCGACAGCGTCGCCGACTGGTCGCGCGTGTCGATCGAGGCGGTGCTGCGCAGCCGCGTGGGCTAGGCCGCGGTATGGCTTCGGATTGAACGTCCCGCACTCTGTTCACCTCTCCCATAGGGAGAGGTCGGCGCCCCCAGTGCGCCCGGTGTGGGGGTGGAAAAAA
>JAEZEY010000124.1 GCA_023432845.1 Pseudomonadota bacterium | reverse complement strand
CAATACTAGCGCACGGACGCCATGACCGACACCACCGCCCATGTGACGGATATCGCCGTGCCGCGGCATCCCTGGTCGCACCGGCTCAAGTCATGGCTGATCTGGTTCGCCATCGCCGGGTTGTTGCTGTGGAGCTGGTCGCCGTCGGAGATGTTCCGCGCCACCGCGCTGTTCACCGACTGGCGCAACATGGCGGAGTTCGGCCGCGCTTTCCTCAGCCCGAATTTCCACGAATGGCGGCACTATATCGGCGACATGGTGGTGACGATCCAGATCGCCGTCTGGGGCACCGCGCTGGCGGTGCTGTTCGGCATTCCGTTTTCGATTCTGTGTTCATCCAACATCGCCCCGGCCTGGATCGTGCAGCCGATACGCCGGCTGATGGACTCCTGCCGCGCCATCAACGAGATCGTGTTCGCGCTGTTGTTCGTTGTCGCCGTCGGCCTCGGCCCGTTCGCCGGCGTGATGGCGCTGTTCGTGCATAACCTCGGCATTTTCGCCAAGCTGTTCTCCGAAGCCGTCGAGGCGGTCGACCCCCGCCCGGTCGAAGGCATTCGCGTCACCGGCGCGGTGCGCGTGCAGGAGGTGATCTTCGGGGTCATCCCGCAGGTGATGCCAATGTGGTCGTCGCTGACGCTGTATCGCCTGGAAACCAACGTGCGCTCGGCCACGACGCTCGGCATCGTCGGCGCCGGCGGCATCGGCCAGACGCTTTATGAGAGCATTCGCAGTTTCCAATACGCCGAGACGGCGGCGCAAATCATCATCGTGGTGTTGACCGTGATGCTGCTCGACATGCTGAGCTCGCGCGTTCGGGCCACCTTAATTTGACGCACCTATCGAAAACATAGTGCCGCGTCTGTGAGAATTAGTGCGCTGCAATACTTGGACGCCGGCAATGAGCGGTGCAGATAGTCTGCGAATGGCACGGACCGCGCGGTGAAAACCGTGATCATGCCATCGAGCAGCGCCAGCCGGTCATCCTTTGGCGTCGTTCTCTAGAGGCCAGGTTGTCCGCGCAGCAGAAGATTGAGCTCTGAGCACGATGGGCTCTGGGGTTTTAAATCTCGATTTCGGCTCGACTGGACTACTGTTACGGTAACAAATATCAATCATTTCAATGGCGGACACCAGACTACGAATTTGGATCCGGACCTTGCGGCAATGGACGTGAAGCTCAACTTGTCGGCAATAATCCAGTTATTGGGCGTGCGCTGTAGCATCGCGGCGAGCGCATCGGCGAGGTGATGCCGCCGAAGACTAGAATGGCGTCTTATAGGTCCCTTCCGGAGTGTGCCGTTAAGGCAGCTTGAGCTGTCAAGCTATCAAGCTATCAAGCTATCAAGCTATCCTGGCGCCGACGCCGGGGGCAAAGGGCCTATTTCGGCTTGCTGGCGCCAGCTCCAATCTGGACCGAACCGCCGACAATCCCGCAGCCAGCAAGCCATGACCGAGACGTTCCTCCAAAATTTCGACTATGACGTCGTTCGCATCCGTCGATACGGCGGCGTCGGCTTGCGATGCGGAAGAGGAGGCTCTCGCGTGCCTGACATGAAATTCAGGCGGACGGTTGCAATCTGCCCGAACTGCTTGCTGGCAAGCAAGCTAGCAACGCAAGCGTTGTGCGCCGCTTTGCCGCCGACGCCAGGGGCGGACTGAGGGCCGGGGCGGGCCGAGGGGCGGACGCACCGGCAAGCTGTCGTTAACTGACGGCGTGGGCCAGCTCTTGCGTCTTGCCGCGCCAGCTCCCATTGTACCCATCATTGTACCACTACTCGTACCAGCGGCGTCGCCGCGCGCAGTGAAATAGCCGGTAAATTGGGACCGGGAATTATTTGGAGAAGAGTCCCTCCCTCTCCGCCATCATTCCCGCCCGATTTGCTGGGAAAGGCCATTCCGAGCAGCCATTGCGCGCGCCAATCCCTCAAAATTGGGGTGTTCAACGTGTCCGCACCGGCGCGCGCTCTATAAAAAGTGTACCGGTACCGAGACCGCCAATGACGGCGCCTCCGCCGCCAAGTCGCCCCCCGAGCTGGCCGGCGCTCCATCCAGCTGGCGCTTCCGGACGCTTGGCCGCCCGCCGTGGCCCCCGCTGGTACGATGGCAGTAGCCATTGAGCGATAATCATTCCGACTTGGCGATCGCCGCATGCCAGAAGGGAATCTCGCGCGTCGCCTCGACGGGTGCAGGCGGAGGTGGCCACGAAGCGGGCGCATCAGTGCGATCCCGGTTGAAGTTGCCGCTTTCGACCAGGTTGAGCGCGCACATGACGCCACGCTGGCTGAGTTCGGCCATGTCGATGTTCTCGTCAACAATGCCGGCATCGGCGGCCCCACACGCGACGCACGAATATCCGGACGCCTGGCGTCGGATCATGGCGGTGAATCTCGGCGGTGCCTTCTATTGCTGTCGCGCGTTCATTCCGGGAATGATCGCAAACAACTACGGACGCATCGTCAATATTGCCTCGGTCGCTGGCAATGAGGGAAATCCGAACATGGCCGCGTATTCCGCTTCCACGGCGGCCATGATCAGCTTGACCAGGTCGCTCGGGAAGAAACTACAGCCCACGAAATTTCGGTGAATTGCGTTGCTCCCTCGTCTTGCAGGGCCGACCTGTTGTAAGATTTCAGTGAGGAACGCTCTCGGCCTTGCAGACTAGCAAACATGAAAACAGCGGCGATCATTGGCGGCGGCGCATTCGGAACGGCTATGGCTTGTGTGGTGCGGCGCGCCGGCCTCACCGCCAGACTATGGGCTCGCGAGCCCGACGTCGTCGATGCGATCAACAGCGGGCGTGGCAATCCCGTCTTCTTGCCCGGAATTGCACTTGAGCCTGGAATTCGGGCAAACGCTGATCTCGGTGAGACAGTGGCTGAAGCGGATTTCGTGTTAATGGCGGTGCCGTCGCAGTATTTGCGGGATGTTGCCGTGCGCATGCGCGATCGTCTACGGCCGAACACCGCGGTTGTTTCCTGCTCGAAAGGTATCGAGATCGGCAATTGTGCGTTGATGCCCGAGGTCATTGCCGAGGTTTTGCCGGAGGCGACCGTTGCCGTGCTTGCGGGACCCTCGTTTGCCAGGGAAGTAGCCGTTGGTCTGGCAACCGGCGTTACACTGGCCAGCACCGATGAAGCGCTCGCTCTGCGCGTGGCGCAAACACTGAGCAGCACGAATTTTCGCGTCTATACCTCGAACGATCCTGTCAGCGCGACCATCGGCGGCGCATTCAAGAATGTGCTTGCCATAGCCTGTGGCATCGCCATCGCGCGCAAGATGGGCGAGAACATGCGTGGATTGCTCATCTCTCGCGGTCTGTACGAGATGGCGCAGCTGGCCCGTGCCAAGGGGGGTAACCCGATCAACCTTTTGGGCCTCGCTGGCAGCGGCGACGTCACATTGACCTGTATGGGGACCCAGTCCCGAAATACGACGTTCGGCATCGCGTTGGGCGAGGGGCGTTCTCCAGCCGACGTTCTTGCTGAGCGGAAAGTGGTGACCGAAGGCGCGAAGACGTCCGCCTCCATCACAGAGCTCGGTCGGCGCCTGGGTCTACTGTTGCCGATCATGTCGGCCGTGAATCAGATCGTGAACGAAGGCGCCTCAATCGATGAGACGTTTGCCGAACTGTTGCGACGCCCGATCGGCACGGAGCTCGGCGGTATGGTCTAGCGCATAGCGACTGCATTCGGCATCGGAATGCGGGCCGGCGCCGGGCGGCATGGCCGCGGCTCTTGGGGCAACACAGCGACACGCTGGTCGGGACCCGGGACGGTTGGGACAGAAAAAAACTGAGTTCAATACGTTAAAACCATAATGGTCTTGCTGCGGCGTGCAATGGTCTGCTCAATCGTGCGAAAAAACGGGCACGAAATTACCTGGCGGCATCCAAACGACATGACCAGGTCGCACGAAAACCGGCCGCGCGAACTTTCGCGCGGCCGGTTTCGCGTAACCGGCGCTTAACAGGACGGGAGGGTGGAAGCTGTCGCGCCCGTCGCGGCTGACGTGCCGGTGCCCGCGGCGCTGCCCGAAGCGCCCGGCGTCGTGGCGCTGCCGGTCTGGCCGCTCGACCCCATCGATCCGGATGCCGAGCCGCTGGCCGCGCTGCCGGTGGTTGCCGAGCCGCTGCCCGACATGGCGCTCTTGAGTTGCACCTGACCATTCGTGTCGCGGCAATGCGTCGCCGCCGAGACATTTCCTGACATGCCGGCGTTCGAATTCATGTTGGACTGGGCCGACGCTCCGGCGGTCATCATGAGTGTGGCGGCCGAGGCGACGAGCGCGAGTTTCGCAGCATTCATGGAACATCTCCTTGTGTGCGCCACCCAGCGCCTCGACAATGAAGCGTGCGCGCCATCGTTCCGGCCCGCAGCACAAAAACGCGAAAGGTCAGGTCTGCTTGCCTATCGCGGACAGTCGCGCTCGGCCACGCGCTCGGCAGCAGTCAGGCGAAAACGAAAACCCGCGCTGAAATACCAATGTCATAAAATTGTCATGGAAGATCGCGCTGCTGGCGCGCGCCAGCTCGAAAAAATCGGCAATCATCTCAGCGCGTTGCTCGTCCGCGCCGCGGTGTCATTGACGGCATTGCGCTTGCCGTTACGCTATCGGCCGTCCATTGGGTGATCTGCTGGTCACAACACGCGCGAGACTGCGACATGTCGAAAAAAGACACCATCAAAGCGCTGAAGAAGAAGCTCAAGAAGCTGAAGGCGAAACTCGACGCGTTGAAGGGGCCGGGCAAAAAGAAAGACAAGCAGGCCAAGAGCGCGGAAGAAAAGAGCGCGGCGAAGAAAAGCGAAAAGTCCGCCGGACCGGTCAAGGGCAAGCCGGACAAGAGCAAGTCCAAAAAAAGTAATTCGAAGAAGTCGAATGCCGCCAAGGCCGTGGCGCCTGTCGCAAAGCCGGAGACGATGAAGATCGTCACCAACGAGCCGACCCCGCTGCCGCCGCCAGCCCGCATCGCCGCGGGCTGACGGTCTCGCGTCGGTCCTGCGTTAGCCCGCCACTGCGGGTTGATGTTGTTGTTGCCGCCGCCTTTGCAGCATCACGACGCCGGCCAGCACCACCAGCGCCGGGATGAACAGCCAGAAGCGGCTCGGCCGGTCGGCGGGCGTCAGCACCGCCAGAACCTCGTCGCCAGCGGCCAGCCCGTATTGGGTCGCCTGGCTGCCGAAGCGTACCGTGCCGATCTGGGTGCGATCGCCCAAAGTCATGACGCTGAAGCCGGCGGCGCGCAGCCGCTCCGGCCCGGTCGCGCCCTCGCGCAAGGCGAGGCGGACGACTTTCTCGACCTCGTCGCCGGCTCGCGTCTGACTCTTCACGCGGAAGCGGATCGTCGAGCCGAGCGGCACATCGTTTGCCACCTTGGTGAGATCGGCCGGCGGCCGCGGCACATAGGGGTCGAACATCTGATCGAGCCAGAAGCCGGGACGGAACAAGGTGAAGCAGATCAGGAGCAGCGCCACCGTTTCGTACCAGCGGCTCCTGGTCAGCAGCCAGCCCTGGGTGCCCGCGACGAAGCAGCCCATGGCAACGATCGCCGCGCCGACGATCACCACTAGCTCGAGCCAGCTCTCGATGTCGATCATCAGAATCTGCGTATTGAAGATGAAGATGAACGGCAGCAGGGCCGTGCGGACCTCGTAGCGGAACGCCTGCACGCCAGTCTTTACCGGGTCGGCGCCCGAGATCGCCGATGCCGCGTAGGCGGCGAGGCCGACCGGCGGCGTCACGTCTGCCATCAGGCCGAAATAGAACACGAACATGTGCACGGCGACGAGCGGCACGGCGAGGTCGTTCTGCGCCGCCAGTTCGACCAGCACCGGCGCCATCAGCGTGGCGACCACGACATAGCTCGCCGTGGTCGGCATGCCCATGCCGAGGACAAGACAGATCACCGCCGTCATCAGCAGCATGATCATGAGATTGCCGCCGGACACCGCTTCGACGATTTCTGTCATGACGAGGCCGACTCCGGTCAGCGCCACGGTGCCGACGATGATGCCGGCCGAGGCGGTGGCGATGCCGACCGATGTCATGTTGCGCGAGGCGCCCTGAAATGCGGCGATCAGGTCTTCGAAGCCGTCGCGCAGCCGCGCGGCATATTCGTGCTCGTCGCGGAAGAAGGCGAGCAGTGGGCGCTGCGTCAGCATGACGACGATGAGCAGCGCGGTGCCCCAGAACGCCGACAGGCCGGGCGACAGCTCTTCCACCATCAGGCACCAGATCAGCACGACGACCGGCAGCAGATAATGCAGCCCTGTATTGGCGGTGGCATAGAAGTCCGGCACCTTGACGATGGCCTTGGTCAGGTCGTCGGCCGGCAGATCGGGATGCGTTGCCTTGTGACGGATCAGCCCGAGATAGACCGCGATCAGGACGATTCCGAGCACCCAGGTCGCGGCGTCGCCGAACGCGGTCTTCGTCCAGCCGATGCCGTAGTAGACGAGGCCGCTGAGGATGACGATGCCGCAGACGGTCATCAGACCGCGAAGCACCGTGTGATGAATCGGTACGGTCGAGGCGCGCGGCAGGCCGCGCAGACGCATCTTCGCGGCTTCAATATCGACAATATAGAAAAGCGCGCCATAGGTCAGGATGGCTGGCAGGAAGGCGTGCTTGACCACTTCGGCATAGGTGATGCCGACATATTCGGCGATGAGGAAGGCGGCGGCGCCCATCACCGGCGGCATGATCTGGCCATTGACGCCGGCCGCGGCCTCGATGGCGCCGGCTTTCACCGGGGAATAACCGACGCGCTTCATCAGCGGAATCGTGAAAGTGCCGGTCGTGACCGTATTGGCGATCGACGAGCCGGAGATCATGCCGGTCAGGCCCGACGCGGCGACAGCGGCCTTGGCCGGGCCGCCGCGGAAAGTGCCGAGCATGGCGAAGGCCATCTGGATGAAGTAGTTGCCGGCGCCGGCGCGCTCCAGCAGGGCGCCGAACAGCACGAAAAGGAACACCACGCTGGTCGAGACGCCGAGCGCCACGCCGAAGATGCCTTCCGACGTCAGCCACATCTGCGACGAGACGCGGGAGAGCGAGGCGCCTTTGTGCGCGAGCAGGCCCGGCAGCCACGGTCCGGCGAAGATGTAGAGCAGCATGATCGCGGCGATGATCGCCAAAGCAGGGCCGACGGCGCGCCGTGCAGCCTCGAGCAGGCAGAGTACGCCGATGACTGAGATGATGATGTCGGCCGTGGTCGGCAGGCCCGGCCGCAGCGCGATGGCGTCGTAGAACACCAGCAGATAGAGCGTTGCACAGATGGACAGCAGCGCCAGAATCCAGTCGCCGATCGGAATGGTGGCGCGCGACGACGATTTGAAGGCCGGAAAGGTAGTGAAGACCAGCAGAAACGCGAAGGTCAGGTGGATGATGCGCGCCTTGCCGTCGTTGATGACGCCGAAGGTGAAATAATAGGGCAGTGGCGAGGCGTACCAGAGCTGGAACAGCGCCCAGGCCAGGGCGACGCCCACGATTAACTGCTTGTTGAAGCCCATGGCCTTGCGGCCGCCGGTGTCGGCTTCCGCGACCATGGTCTCAAGCTGCTCGCGCGTTGCGCTTGATTGATTAACGTCGGTCATCGCAGCTCCCCTCAGGCGCGAAACTTCGCAATGCAAGGCGCGGCGTTGCCGCCGTCTGTTGTGAGCCAATTGTGGCGCATGGCTCTATCCTGTCAAAGCAGGATCGCGAAAGGCGGCGGCCCGCCCTTCGCGATCACGCTCCAAAGCAACAGGGGCGGCTTTGGGCCGCCCCTGTCCTAGCCTGGACTTACATCCAACCCTTTTCCTTGTAGTACTTCGCGGCGCCGGTATGCAGCGGGGCCGACAGGCCGTCCTTGATCATCTTCTTCGGATCGAGGTTGGCGAAGGCCGGGTGCAGCTTCTTGAACTCCTCGAAGTTCTCGAACACCGCCTTGGTCATGGCATAGACGGTGGCTTCCGGCACCTTGGCCGAGGTCACGACGGTCGCGAGCACGCCGTAGGTCTCGGTCGGGTTCGGGTTGTTGGCATACATGCCGCCCGGAATGGTCGCCTTGGCGTAGTACGGATACTCCTTGAGCAGGGCATCGACCGCCGGACCGGTGAGCGAGACCAGCTTGGCGCCGCAAGCGGTGGTCGGATCCTGGATGGCGGCCGACGGATGACCGACGCCATAGTAGAAACCGTCGATCTTGTTGTCGCAGAGCGCGGTGCCCTGCTCGTCAGCCTTCAGCTCGGCAGCCAGCGAGAAGTCGGACAGCTTCCAGCCCAGCTTGCCGAGGAGCTGTTCCATCGAGGCGCGGGTGCCCGAGCCCGGATTGCCGACGTTGAAGCGCTTGCCCTTGAAGTCGTCGAACTTCGTCACGCCGGCTTCCTTGCGCGCCAGAACCGTGAACGGTTCCGGATGCACCGAGAACACGGCGCGGAGGTCGGCGTCGGCCTTGTCCTTGAACTGAGCCTGGCCCTTGGACGCGTTGAACTGCACGTCCGACTGCGACAGGCCGAACTCGAGTTCGCCCGACTTGATGGCGTTGACGTTGAACACCGAACCGCCGGTCGATTCCACCGAGCAGCGGATGCCGGTGGTGGCGCGATCCTTGTTCATGAGACGGCACACGGCGCCGCCGACTGCGTAATAAACGCCGGTCACGCCGCCGGTGCCGACGGTGACGAATTTCTGCTGCGCGAGCGCCGGCGAGCCGGCGAGCATCGCAATCAAGCCGGCTGCGGCAACGCCGCCGGTCAATGTCATCGTGTTCATATCAAATCCCTCCAACCTGGTTGTCGAGTTACGCAACTTGCAATGTTTGGACCTTTTACCTTGGGTCCATTGTCACGCATTTCGGCAGGCTACCGCAATGCGCATTCCTTTGCCGCCCGGTCCTATGAACCAATGGCGGCATCGACCGCTTCGCCCAATCTTTCGACGATTTGATCGATCGTATCATTGTCGCTGATGAATGGCGGGGCCATCAGCACATGATCGCCGCTCTTGCCATCCTTAGTTCCACCCATCGGGTAAACCATGAGGCCGCGGGCCATGGCTTCCTGTTTGATCCGCGCGTGCAGCTTTCGTGCCGGATCGAAAGGTTCCTTGGTGCCACGGTCGGCGACGATCTCGATGCCTTGAAACAATCCGCGCCCGCGCACATCCCCGACGAAAGGATGATTGCCGAAGCGCTCCTGCAGGCGGCGCGATAGCCGCGCGCCCTGAGTCTTGACGTTGGCGAGAAGATTGTCGCGGCGGATGATGCGCTGCACGGCCAGCGCCGCGGCGCAGGCCAAAGGATGACCGGTGTAAGTGTGGCTGTGCTGGAACGCGCCCGAGCCTTTGGCGATGATGTCGAAGATCCTGCCGCTCAGCATCAGCGCGCCGATCGGCATGAAGCCGCCGCCCAGGCCCTTGGCGATGGCCATCAGGTCCGGCGCGACACCGTCCTGTTCGCAGGCATGCAGGGTGCCGGTACGGCCCATGCCGCACATGACTTCGTCGAGAATCAGCAGCACGCCATATTTGTCGCAGATCTGGCGCACACGTTTGAAATAGCCCGGCACCGGGGGCACGGCGCCAAGCGTGGCGCCGACCACGGTCTCGGCGATGAAGGCGAGCACATTGTCGCCGCCGAGTTCGTTGATCTTGGCTTCCAGCTCCTGCGCCAGCCGCTCGCCATAGGCTTCCGGCGTCTCGGTCGCGAGGCGGTCGCGATATTCGTAAACCGGCGAGACATGATGCGTTTCGATCAGCAGCGGCGAGAAATCGCGCTTGGCCGACGGACGTCCGCCGATGGCCAGCGCGCCGAAGGTAATGCCGTGATAGCTCTGGCGCCGCGCGATCAAGTGACGGCGCTGCGGCTGGCCGCTCTCGACCGCGCTTTGCCGCGCCAGCTTGATCGCCGCCTCAACGGCTTCCGAGCCGCCGCTGACGAAGAAGGTGTGATCGAGACCTGCGGGTGCGTTGGCCGCGAGTTCGTCGGCCAGTTCCTCGAGCGCGGGGGTGGTGAAGAAGCTGGTATGGGCGAACTCGATCTTGTCGAGCTGCGCCTTCATGGCGTCGATCACGTCGCGATGGCCATGGCCGAGGCACGACACCGCGGCGCCGCCGGAAGCATCGATATATTGCTTGCCGGTCGAATCGTAGATGTGAACGCCTTCGCCGCGCACGGCGACCGGATAATCCTTGCCAATCTGACGATGCAGTACGTGAGTCATCAACGGTTTCCTGAAGCGAGTGCCGCGGGCTTGTCGGCGAAGAGAGCAATGGGCGATCGGCGCAGATGCGCCATCAGCCGCTGTACGGCGGGCCCGGCGCGGGCGCGATCGCAGAACGCATAGATGGTGAACGGCGCTGACCAGCGATTGTCGCCGGCGGATTTGATCTTGCCCTCGGCAGCCGCTTCGGCGGCGGCCGATTCCGGCAGCCAGCCGATGCCGTGACCGGCGACGATCATGTTGTGAAGGGCGCTGGCGAGATCGGATTCGAAGGCCTTGAAGGAATGCACCGGCGCGGGTGCCGACTGCATGATGAGATCGGCCATCCGGCCCATGAAGGTGCTGGTCGAATAGTTGAGCAGCGGGAACGGCGCCTTGGCCGTGCCCGGCAGTTTATAGGCCGGCTGGCCGTTCTTCACCGCGACGTAAGGGCGGAACCATTCGCTGGCGATGGCGACGCGGTCGTAGTGATCGGGATCGAGGAAGATCGGCTGCTGCGCGTGGTGGAAGACGAGCAGCACGTCAGCCAGGCCCGCCACATGCGCCGTCACCGCGTCATGCACATTGCTAGCGAGCAGGCGGCAGCCCGACGCGCCGGTGATTTCCTTCCATTCGCTCCACCAGCCGGGAAATCGCGAGATCGCCAGCGAGTGGGGCAGCGCGAAGGTGATGACCTCCTGGCCGACCTCGGGATCGCCGTTGATGCCGGCGCGGGCATCGACCATCTGCTGAATGATGTCGGCCGCGGTGCGGCGGAAGCGCTCGCCGGCCGGGGTCAGCTTGGTTGGGTAACAGGAGCGATCGATCAGCTCGACGCCGAGCCAGGATTCGAGCTGCTGGATGCGGCGGCTGAAAGCCGGCTGCGAGGAGTGACGCGTTGCCGCGGCTTCGGTGAAATTGCTCACCTCCGCCAGACTCAAGAAGTCCTGCAGCCAACGAAAATCCATACGCACTCCTGACGCCCGCTGACGATAATCGGCCTTGGCCCAACTTATCATGCAAATTTTGCATAATGGGTCCGCGCCCGCGGGCGTAAGGTGCGCCGCAGCAGAACCAGCGGCGGTATCGATGAAAATTGGCGTTCTGGGCGCCGGCGTGGTCGGCCTGACCACGGCCTGGTGGCTCACCGAGGCGGGGCACGAGGTGGTGCTGATCGACCGGGCGGCCGGCCCGGCGGCCGGCGCCAGCGGCGCCAATGGCGCGCAGCTCTCCTACCGCTACGTTGCGCCGATGGCCTCGCCGAAAATGCTGACGCAGTTGCCCGGGCTGCTGCTGCCCGGCAAGAACGCCATCCGGATGTCGCTCGACCTCGAAC
>JAEZEY010000119.1 GCA_023432845.1 Pseudomonadota bacterium | reverse complement strand
CATCAGAACATTGCCGACATACCAGGCCGCAACGGGATCGAGCAGACGCCGCGTGCTGCCACCGGCCTGCCCGGCCCGCTCGATCAGTAGAGCCGCCTCGCCCCCGCGCGCCAATCCGGCATAGAGCATTGTCAGGTCGCTCAGCGTCACGCCGACGCCGCCGAGGCCCATGGCGAGACCCGGCGCTTCGCCCGATGGCAGCACCAGCGCCGCGCCAGCCTGCTTCAGCCGCGCGCTCAATCGATTGACGCCGACTTTGTCGAGCACGGCGATGGCCGGCACATTGAGCGACAATTGCAGCGCGCGGCGCACCGTCACCGTGCCCTGGAACGTCAGATCGAAATTCTCCGGCATGTAGCCGCCGTAACGCTGCGGCCGATCGTCGATCAGCGTCTCGGGGTGTATCAGGCCATCCTCGAAACCGAGCCCGTAGATGAACGGCTTGAGCGTCGAGCCCGGCGAGCGCAGCGCCGCCGTCATGTCGACTTGTCCGGCGCGGCGCGTATCGAAGTAATCGGACGAGGCGACACGCGCCCTCACCTCACCGGTTTCGTTATCGACGGCGAGAATGGCGACAGAAATGTGGGGACCGAGCGATTCAGCGCGCTCCTTCGCCAGGGCCTGCAGCCTCGCCTGCAAGGGCTGGTCGATGGTGAGCCGGTGGATGCGCCGGTCCGGCTCGGCGATTATCATGCGGTCGGCGGAATGCGGCGCAAACACAGGCATTGGGCGCCGTTCATGCGGGACCATCTCCGACTTCGCGCGGGCGATCTCGTCGCGCGGCACAGCGCCGGCAAGCGCAACGCGATCGAGCACGCGGTCGCGGGCGGCCCGGGCGCGCTCGACGTGGCGATCCGGCCGCCGCGACTCCGGTGACTGCGGCAACGCAACAAGGAGCGCGGCCTCGCCCAGCGTCAGCCGCTTCGGCTCCTTGCCGAAGTATGCCAGCGAGGCGGCGCGGATGCCTTCGAGGTTGCCGCCATACGGCGCCAGCGTGAGATAGAGCGACAGGATTTCCGGCTTGGTCAGCGCATATTCGAGTTGCAGCGCGCGCGTCACCTGCCGCAGTTTGGCTGTGAAGGTGCGGTGCTCGCGCGGCTCCAGCAAACGTGCGACCTGCATGGTCAGCGTTGAGCCACCCGACACGATCCGTCCGCTTGAGCCGAGCTGCCACGTAGCGCGCAGCATCGCCAGAGGATCGACGCCGTGATGGGTCAGGAAACGTTTGTCCTCGTAGGCGTAAAGCAGCATGAGAAAACGCGGATCGACATCGTCGACACTTGCCGGCAGCCGCCAGCGGCCTTCCTTCGTGGCGTAGGCGCGCAGCAGCCGGCCGTCGCGATCGAGGACGACATGGGAGAGATCGATGTCCTTTCCGAGCGGCGCCGGGCCGAGGGTGTAGACCCATACGGCACAGGAGATCGCAGCCAGCGCAACCGCGCTGGCGAACGCTGCAGCGATGAGTCTGACGCGTTTCATCGCGCCGCCGTGACCTCCACCGTCCCCGTCGCCGTGCGGCCGAAGCGATCCGGCCGGTACATGTCCTCGACCTTGGCCTGCGGCAGCACATAGCGACCCGGCGACACCGCGCGCACCACATAGGCCGCGGTGAACACCGGCTTGTCGTTATCCGGCCGCCGCTCGAAAGCCGCGGTGAAGCGGTCGTCGCGGAATTCGGTACTCGTCGCCGCCGCGCCGTCGGCAATCCAGCCGAGCGAGCCGGTGTCGCCCGACGAGACCAGCGTCGGATTGTCGATTTCAAAACCGGCCGGCAGATAATCGGCGACTATGATGCGGCCGAACTGCACCTGCGGTTCGGTCACTTTCAGCACCACGACAAAGCGATCGTTCTGCTTCGCCTTGGACGGATCGGCCGGCTCACCGTCGAGCGTGTAGAAATTGCGCTCGAGCTTGAAGCCCGCTTCCGCAGCCGGCTCCGGCGTCAAAGGCGCGCCCGACACCGACACCACCACCTGCACCGCACCCTCGCCGCTGTTGGTGACGCGGAAGGGCGAGCCGAGCTGGTCCGGGTTGAAGCGGCGATAATAGGCGCCCTTCTGCGCCGTGCCGTTCACATTGAGCGCGATGGCGTTGAGCTCGCCCGCGATCGCGCGGGCCGCCATCACCAGCCAGGCGTCTTCCTGCGTCGAGGTCTGCTTGCTGGCGGCGCGCGCACTGTCGATGCGCGCCACCGCCTGCGTGATGGTCGCCGCCGGCGCGTGGCCTTCGGAGGCGAGCGTCACCAGCGCCGCGGCATCGCGCAACGCCGAGCCGAAGTCCTCACGGCCGACTTCCAGCGCTGGCTTGACCGGAATGGCGTCGAGCGCGGCGCGATAGACGCGGTCGGCCCGCGCCTTGTCGCCAAGCATGGCGAGCGCGGCCGCGACCTGTGCCTTGGCGATCGGTGTCGCCAGTGCGCTGAGCTTGACGTCGGCGATGTAGCGCAGATCGCCGACCGGCGCCGCGCCGTTGCGCGCCAGAACGTAGAAGGCATAGGCCAGTTCACGGCCACCGTTCTTGTCGGGTTCGGGCGCGGTGGCGACGTAATTGCGCAGCCGGTCGATGGCGAGCGTCATCGCGACCTGCGGCACCTCGAACTTCTTCTCCCGCGCGCGGGTGAGGAAGTCGGTGATGTAGGCGTCGAGCCACGGATCGTCGCCGCCAACCGACCACATGCCAAACGAACCGTTCGAGCCTTGCCGCGCGGTCAACCGCGCGATGGCGTCTCGGACGCGGGCATCGACGTCGCCGTCCGGCGCAAGGCGCGCCTGCGCGGCGAGATCGTTGATGTAGAGCATCGCCACGGCGCGGCTGGCGACCTGCTCCGAGCAGCCGAACGGATAGCGGTCGAGCTGATTGAGCAAGGTCGCGGCGTCAAGCGAGGTCGAGATCGCGACCGACAGACCGGTGCGTCCGGTGCCGGGGACGAAATCGGCGAACACGTCGTTCGACAGCGTAAGCGTCTCGCCCTTGGCGAGCGAACGCACCGTGCGACGGGTTAGGATCTGCGTCGCGGGGCGGACGTCGAGATTGTAGCTGCGCGCCAGTTTGAAGCCGGCGGGGCCTTCAACATTAACAACCACCGTGCTCGAACCGGAGCCCGATGCCGAGACCGGCACCGACAGGCGGCCCCGCGCCTTGACGGCCAAGGTCAGCGCCGGCGGCGCTTCGCCATCGCGCTTCACCGAGCCGGCCGTATCGACCGCGACCTTGTAGTCGCCGGCCGCGCCTTCGACGTTATCTAGTTCGATCTGCACCGTGCCGCGGTCGCCGGTGCGCAGGAAGCGCGGCAAAGTCGCCGTCAGCACCACCGGATCGCGCACGGTGACGTCGCCGGAGGTCTTGCCGACCTTGTCGTTGCTCCAGGCCACCGCCATGACGCGGACGGTGCCGGCGAAAGCCGGAATATCGAAGCTGACATTGGCGGTGCCGTCGGCGCCAACTGTCACGATGCCCGAATAC
>JAEZEY010000037.1 GCA_023432845.1 Pseudomonadota bacterium | reverse complement strand
GTGGTGATCATCGGGAAATCCTGCGCCACGGCGCGGATGATCCTGTTTTCCTGCTCCGCGCTCGAACCGCCATTCGGATAGGTCAGGGTCGCCAGCCGGGTATGCGGCGCGCCGTCGAACACATGCGGCGAGAACACCAGCACGAAGTTGATGCTCAGGCTCTGCCAGTCGACGGTGCGCAGATTGGCGATCGTCGCGGTGATGTTGCGGCCGAGCACATTGACCGTGACGGTGTCTCCGACCTTGAGGCCGAGGCCGTCGGCAATCCTTTTCTCGAAGGAAACCAGCGGTGGTCCGCGATAATCCGGCGCCCACCACTCCCCATCGGTCAGACGCGAGCCGTTCGGCACCGTGGCCGAGTAGGTGATGCCGCGGTCGCTCTGCAGCACCCAGGCGGCGTCTTCCGACGGCTTGAGATCCTGCGCCGCGATGCCCTTTGCCGAGACGATGCGGCCGCGCAGCATCGGCACTTCTTCAAGCGCGGCGTTGGGCGCCTGTTTGGCAACGAAGGCGTCGAAATCGGGGGCGCGGTCGGACGGGATGTCGAGGAAATAGAAAGCGGGCGCCCGCGCCGGCAATTCTTTGGCGAACTGGCTGCGCAAATTGCCGTCGATCTCGATGACGGTAACGAGCAAAGCGATGCCGAGGCCGAGCGACAGCACGATGGTCGGCGTCAGCGCGCCGGGGCGATGGATGTTGGCGACGGCCATGCGCAGGCTGGTCGAGCGCGCCCTCGGCACCCGCCGGGCCATCGCCATCACCAGCATGCCGACGAACTGCAGCAGCACGAAGACCGCGGCGGCGACGCCGACATAGATCAGCGCCACGCGGCGGTCATAGGCGGGCAGCACCGCCAGCGTGCCGAGCGCAACGATGGCGAGCGCGGTCAGCGCCATATAGGTCTTGCGCGGCCAGGACGGCTGCGCGGCGACGACGTCGCGGAACAGCGCGCCGACGGGCACGTCGTGGGCGCGGCCGAGCGGCCACATCGCGAAGGCGAGCGCGGTCAGCAGGCCATAGACCAGCGACAGCACCAGTTCCGGCGTTTGAATGGCTGGCACGATCGGCAAGGGAATGACGGAGCCGAAAACGCCGACGACGATGAAGGGCAGCGCCGCGCCCAGGGCCGCGCCGATGGCGCCGCCGATCAGCGACAGCAAAACCACCTGCGTAAGATAGATGGCGAAGACGCGGCGGCCGCTGGCGCCCAGCGCCTTCAGCGTGGCGATAGTGGCGCGCTTGCGGTCGAGATGGCTCTTCACTGCATTACCGACGCCGACGCCGCCGACCAGCAGCGCGGTGAGGCCGACGATGGTAAGAAACTGTGTGAAGCGATTGACGTTGCGCTCGAGCTGCGGCGAGGCGTTGGTGCGGTTGCGGATTTCCCAGCCGGCGTTGGGCTGCTTGACGCGCGCGTCGTCGGTGATGGCCTTGACCGCGGCTTCGTTGCCGGCGCCGGGCAGCTTCACCTGATACTTCCAGCGCACCAGGCTGCCGGGCTGCAGCAGGCCGGTGGCGCGCAGCGCGTCTTCGCTGACCATCAGGCGCGGGCCGAAGCCGATGCCTACGGAGAGTTTGTCTGGCTCGTTGGTGAGCGCGGCGCGAATGACGAATTCGATATTGCCGATAGTGATGCGCGCGCCGGGCTCGATGGCGAGCCGCGCCAGCAAGGTCGGGTCGGCGACCGCGCCATAGGCGCCGTCGCGCTGCGCCAGCGCTTCGTCGAGCGGCATTTCGGGGGCCAGCGTCACCTTGCCGAACAGCGGATAGTCTTTATCGACGGCTTTCAGCTCAACCAGCGTGGCGTCTCCGCTGGCGATGCGCGACATGGCGCGCAGGCTGGCGGTGGTCGAGACTTCGCCGTAGCTTCGCAGGAAGGCGACTTCTTCCGGTTTGGCCTCGCGCTGGATCAGGCTGAACGACAGGTCGCCACCGAGAATAACGCGGCCTTCGCGCGCCAGCCCGTCATTGAGGCTGGCGGCCAGCGAGCCGACGCCGGCGATCGACATGGCGCCGAGCGCGATGCAGGCGACGAACACATAGAAGCCCGACAGCCCGCCGCGCATCTCGCGCAGGGCGTAGCGAAGCGGGAGCCAGCGCGAAACGCTGCCCATTATTGACTGTCCACGATATGGCCGGACCGCAGCCGCACGACGCGGCCGCATTTCTGCGCCAAGGCCGGGTCGTGCGTGACCAGTACGAGGGTCGCGCCGCGCTGCTCGTAGCCGGCGAACAGGAGTTCGACGATCTGCTTGCCGGTGTCCTCGTCGAGATTGCCGGTCGGCTCATCGGCGACCAGGATCGATGGGTTGGGCGCCAGCGCGCGGGCGACCGCGACACGCTGCTGTTCGCCGCCCGACATCTGCGCCGGATAGTGATGCAGGCGGTGACTTAGGCCGACGAGATCGAGTTCGACGCGGGCGCGATCCTGCGCATCGTCGGAACCGGCGAGTTCGAGCGGCACCGCGACATTTTCCAGCGCCGTCATGGTCGGAATGAGGTGGAAGGATTGAAAGACGATGCCTATGTTGCGGCCACGAAAGCGCGCCAGTTCGTCCTCGTTGAGTTCGCGGAGGTTCTCGCCGGCGACCGTCACGGTGCCGGTGTCGGCGCGTTCCAGCCCGGCCATCACCATGAGCAGGGTCGACTTGCCCGAGCCTGAAGGGCCGACGAGGCCAATGGCCTCGCCTCTGCCTATATTCAGGTCGATGTCCTTGAGGATATGAACGCGGGCGGCGTCGCGACCGAGCGAGAGATTGAGCCCCGACAAAGCAATAGCGGGGCCGGCAGGAGAAGGTGCTTTCATGAATCTCTTTCCGATACGATGGCCGTCATATGGGGAACTTCTCGGCCCCGTCCAGCGGGCTGCGGCGCTATTGCTCACAATTGCCTGCATTCTGGGCCCGAATGGGGCCCTTGCGGCTGACAAAGCCGTGAAGATCGTCGTTCTCGGCGACTCCCTGTCCGCCGGCTACGGGCTCAATGTCCAGGACGCCTTTCCCTCGAAGCTGGCGGAGGCCCTGAAGGCCAAGGGCCATGCCGTCGAGTTGATCAATGCCGGGGTCTCCGGCGACACCGCCACCGGCGGGCTTGAACGCTTCGACTGGTCGGTGCCGCCCGATGCCGACGCGCTGATCCTCGAACTCGGCGCCAACGATGCGCTACGCGGCGTTGCCCCGGACGTGACCCGCTCGGCGCTCGATAAAATCCTGACCAAGGTCGGCGAGCGGAAGATTCCCGTGCTGATCGCCGGCATGAAGTCGCCGCCCAACATGGGCGCCGACTATGTGGCCAAGTTCGACGCGATCTTTCCCGAGCTGGCCAAAAAGCACAACGCGCTGCTCTATCCGTTCTTCCTCGACGGCGTCGCCGCCGACGACAAGTTCAATCAGCGCGACGGCATGCACCCCAACGCCGACGGCGTCGATGTCATCGTGAAGAACATTCTGCCGAAGGTCGAAGAACTGATCGCGCAGGTGAAGGCGCGCGCTGGCTAATTTACTCTGTCATCACCGGGCCGCCGCCATAGCGCGTCAAAGACGCGCGTAAACGCGTTAATGGCGGCGTGCCCCGGTGATCTCGCTTAGGAACGCACAGTGCTCACTTAAGCGGGATGGCCGGGTCAAACCTGGTCATGACAACAATTGAGACCAAGAAGCGAAATCCATGCCCCGTCTATTCACCGGCATCGAAATTCCGTCCGGCATTGCCGAAGCGCTGAACATGCTGCGCGGCGGGCTGCCGGGCGCGCGCTGGATCGACCGCGAGAATTATCACATCACCTTGCGCTTCCTCGGCGATATCGACGACCGCGCCGCCCATGATGCGGCTTCGGTCCTGGCCGATATCCGTAGACCGGGGTTCGACCTGCATTTCGACGGGCTCGCTTCGTTCGGCGGCCGCAAGCCGCGGTCGGTACATGCCCAGGTCGTGGCGCCGCCGGCCTTGATCCAGCTGCAGGATGAGCACGAGCGGCTGATGCGCCGCATCGGCCTTCCTCCGGAAACACGCAAGTTCACGCCGCATGTGACACTGGCGCGCTTGCGCAATACGTCCAGCCTCGATGTCGCCGAGTATCTGTCGGCGCGCGGCTTCTTTCGCACCGCGCCGTTTCCGGTCACGCGCTTCGTGCTGTTCTCGTCGCGCGCCTCGACCGGCGGCGGGCCTTATGT
>JAEZEY010000473.1 GCA_023432845.1 Pseudomonadota bacterium | reverse complement strand
GGCCGATGATGATTGCCAGATCAGGGGTATTGAGCGCGCAATCCAGCGCCAGCGCCTGCTTCTCGGTCGGCTTGCCACCCTTGAAAGACTCCAGCACGTATGGGGTCAGCCCGCTGATCGGGCGTCGTCGCGCAGCAGGAACCGCAACCCCTTCCAGCAGCCATTTCAATTGCGGCAGCCGCTTGCCCGAGTCAATCGACTGCTTGGCTGCCAAGCGACGCTTACCCATCGAACGTTGGCCGGCAAGAGACAGATACAACCAGCCCTCCCCCGCTTTCGGTCGGATGTTGGTCTTACCCGCCGCCTGTTTGAAAATCACGCAATCTGGCTCGAAGCGAATAGTCCCCCGCGGAGCATTGGCAGTCCTTTGAGCCTTCTCGGATGAAAGCTCTTCCAGCCAGTCCGGGCGCTGATCGCCCAGATCAAACTGATCATTGCTGCTCAGCTCCAGATCGCGCCAGCGCTCGCGGAACGCCTGATACTGCTCCTGCGACTTGGGAATAAGACGCCAGGCATTGCCACGCCCCTCCTGAAAGCCGTGGCACTCGGCGTAAGCCAGAGAACCCAAACTTTCTGCCTGCTCTAAAGCTCTTTGCCACTCTTTATCGTTGTAAAGATTCCAGAGTTCGAGATAGCTGGCGTTGTCACGCAGCGCCGCACTCAGCAGAGCCTGCTGACTGGCGCTGCCGAGTGCAGCCGCAACAGAGGCATCCTTAAATTCAAATTGGCCAAGCAGGATGGAGAATGCACCATCACGATGGGTATGACGGTTAACACACTTGAGCAGAAAACTGCCATCCTGGCGCTGCTCGACATCGGCACGCCAGCCATTACCCAGCAACTGAAAACCGCCCTTGCTAGCGGTGTTGCTGAAACGAGCAACCGTCAGCCAGTCACCCTCGGCCAGACCCTGCACCACAAAGTGCTCGACAAACCAGCGACAGGCCAGTTCAACAGTGCTGCCGGCAATTTCGCGCTTGGCGTGCAAATCCTCAGCAAGCAGCTCATCAACACCCAGTTCAAGCTGCATTGCCGTTACTTCAACCGGTGCGCAGTATTGCACCAGCAGCTTGTTTTTCTTCGTACCGGTCAGCAACCAGCGGGTCTGATCACGCAGGGCCAGACGGCCAAATATTTCGGCATCGGCCTTGGCACAATTGACGCGGATGCGCACATCTCCCTGCACCGCCAGCCAGTCATCTTGATAGCGCTGCAGGAAAATCGCCTGCCCGTCCTGCAAGGCATCCACAGACTCATCTGTAGAAAGCGCCAGCACATCGGCTGACAGCATGGGGAAATCTTTAAATTCCATTTGCCATCACCACCGGAATTGCCAGACGACTTTGCTGGAGGGCAACCCGGAGTCCTTATGCCCTGACTTCGCAGGCTCACCTACATGAATCAGGAAGGGTTCCTCATCCTGGCCACGCAGGCTCTCCTTGAGGCCCTGATAACGCTGCAACGGTTTAATGTTCTCCCCGCGCTGCAACTGCAACTGGCTCTCAGGAAGCGGGAAAATCCCCAGGCCCTTGTCGCTGTACTCGATACGGATATGGTCAGCCGGCCAACGGTCATAGCTGAACGTCGGCAGCAAGCGCTTGAGCTCAACCTGCCCTCCCGGCTGCAGCCAGACCTTGCGCCCCGTCGCTACCAGGTCTGGAGGAGCCTCCGCATCCCCGTCCTGCTCGGCAGGCAAGGCAATGAACTCCTCAAACATAACCAGACCACTGTCAGCCGGCTCCGGGCAGAAATAACACTCCGCTTTGTCCGCTGCCCGCAAGTCCGCTGGCAACAGGCTGGTACTGCCGCAGCCAGGGCAGCAATAGATGCGCTCGTCCACTTCAACCAGCGCCTCAAGCCACTCGGCCATAGCCGGGCGCTCATAGGGGCTGGCTCGCCCCCCCTCAAAGCAACGGCTAAACAGTTGGGGCAGCTTGCTGTGCTCCAGCAGTTGCAGCGGCAGATTAACGAAGCAAGCGTTACTGTCGTCCTCGCTATCGTTGATCCAGGGGTGCTCACCGCGCAGCGCGGCATCCTCGATTTCAGGCTCACCGCAGCTGACCATCTCACCCTTGAACGGGTGGTTGTGTGTCAGCAACTGATAGGCAATAACGGCGAAGCTCCAGCAATCGGTGAGGCTGGACAACAACGCCTCACCACGCACCACTTCCGGTGCGCCATAGTCCACGGTGTGCAGGGTCAAGCCACTGTGGCTATCGAGGCTGATGTTGTCGCAGTCAATCAACCACGTCTCGGCAAACGCCGGATCGTCCGAGACAAAGATATTGTTCGGCGACAGATCACCGTAGAGCATGCCGCGCCCGTGCAACTGATTCAGTGTTCTGGCCATCTGGCCCAGAATACGAATACGCCGACGCAGCCCGCCCTGGCGCAGATAATCTTCATGCGCCTCTTCTTCAGCATTAGCAAAACTGTCCAGCAGCCCCTGCAAAGGCACCAGCCCGTCCATCAGCTCCATCACATAACCGCAGCGTGGCTCAGCCAGCAGTTCAAGCGGTCTAGCCAGCTTCAAATCGGCCAGATCCTGCCGGGTCAGCCATTCGATGTGCTCACGCCAACGACGGCGCGCCTGCTCATCCTTATTGGTAAACCCCTTGATCAGAGCTTGTGGGTACTGGGTGCGGTAAACAACGCCCTGCCCACCACTGCTCAACTCACTCGTTAGCTCATAAACCGAACCTTTGCTGTCCTGCACCATGCGCTGCTTCTGCGGCGCGGCCTTGTTCGTGCTCATCTGTATCAATCCGTTAAGAAAATTCCAGCAATGCTCTTGTCGTCACCATGGCGTGGCGTCGACCAGTCCAGCAGCTCACCCGTCAACCAGCGGCGCATGCGGCGCTTGCTACTACAACGCAGTTGGCGCC
>JAEZEY010000464.1 GCA_023432845.1 Pseudomonadota bacterium | reverse complement strand
TGTTCGCGATCAGTCTGGTTCGGGTACGCGACGCGCAAAGCTGAGCACCAGAAGGCCGATCGCCAGCGCCGACAGTACGATGTTGTAGAGCACGACGCCGATCAGCGCGATGGCGAGCGCCAGCGCGAAGACGACAAGCGTCGGCCGCAAGAGGTGGATCGCCGCCAGCACGACCGCGGTGGCGCCGATCAGCGAGCGATCGAAAAGCGCGGCGATGATGCGGCGCTGCGTGCACATCCAGGTGTCGAGGCCAGCATTGCAGGCAAGCCCGACGCCGGACTGCTCGATGCCCATGTAGCGCACATAGAGCGCATAACCGAGTGCGCCGAAGCCGATGATTAGCAGCACGTTGGTGGCCCGGGCGCTGGGCAGAAACAGTCTGTGCGGTTCCATGAACTCTCTCGTCGTCGAGCGCGGCGGAGTATGCCGCCGGGCAGGATCGAGAGCAAACCGCGCGCCCTACGGGACGAGCTTCTCGCCGGCGTAGTCGACTGTGCGGCATGGCACTTTCGAGACGTGCATGCGCGAGCAGATTTGGGCTGCAGCGGCGCCATTCGGCAACGGGCCGACGATGAGCCGGTAGGGAATGATGCCCGGCCGGTTGTCGTAGCCGGCCAGCGGCCGCAGGCCCTCGATCACCGGGCCGAAATTGGCCTTCACCGCCACCCAGCGCGCTTGCAGGATTTCCATTGACCGCGCGCCGCCGAGATCAACGCCGATCTCCGCTTTGCGCGGCTCCGCGGGCGCACCTTGCGTCGCTGTGGCGACGCGGGTGGGTGGCATCGGGACGTTCACTACTTGCGGAGGCTTCTCAGCCGCGACGTCGGCGCGGGGCGGGGCGTCGGCCGGCGGCGCATGCACCCGCGTCGCCGGCTCCGGCCTGGCGGGCATGGTGCTTGCGGGGGCCGTTGCCGAAGGCGGCGCCGTCAGGACCGGCGCGGGTGCAGCAGCCGGCGGCGGCTCCTGCCTGGCCGCGAGCGCGGTGGCGGCAACGGCGGAAATATCGCGTTTGATCGAGCCGGTGAGGTCGCTGAAATTCTGCTCCAATGTCGCTAGACGGGCGCTGAGCTTTTCGCGATCGGCGGCGAGTTCGCGCAGCCGGGTCTCGAGGAGGCGGTTCTCCTCGGCGCGCTGCGCCTCGACACGCTTCATAATCGTGTCCTCGAGCGTGACTTTCTGCTCCGGCGCCGGCTGAGACAGGGCCTGCACTATGCGGTCGAGGCCGAGATCGGCGTTCAATATCAACAGTGTTGCGGCGACGGCCACGGTCGCGGCTCCGCCCCAAAGGCTCAGGCGCCACATCATGCTGGTATCAAGCAACGGCCCGTGTTCCGGCGGGTCAAACGGGTCGGGCATAGGATCCTCGAAAGCGACGAATCAGATCATTGAAAACATTAGCAGAATCCGGCATTGCTGGCCTTTGAAACTTGGCCCGTGGCGCCGCCCGCCCCGCTAACATCTTGAGTTCACTCGCATGCACCAACCGAAAGGCTCGAACCGATCCTGCCTGGCCATCGTGCTCGCGGCTGGCGAGGGCACGCGCATGCGCTCGAGTCGGCCCAAAGTCCTGCATCAGGTCGGACATCGAACGCTCGTTGGCCATGTGTTGACTGCGGCGGCAAAGGCGGGCGGCGCGGACATCGCGGTGGTCGTCGGCCCCGGTCGTGACGACGTCGCGAAGGAAGCCAAGGCCGTCGCGCCGCAGGCGAATATTTTCGAACAACGCGAGCGGCTCGGCACCGCGCATGCCGTACTTGCGGCGCGTCAGGCGATCGAGAAAGGCGCCGATGATATCCTCGTCATGTTCGCCGACACGCCGCTGGTGCGGCCGGAAACATTGAGCCGCCTGCGCGCCGCGATTGCCGGCGGCGCGGCGGTGACGGCGCTCGGCTTCCGGCCGAAGGATCCGAGCGGCTATGGCCGCATGGTCATGAAGGGCGATGAACTCATCGCGATCCGCGAGGACAAGGATGCGAGCGCCGAGGAGCGTAATATCACGCTCTGCAACGGCGGGCTGATGGCGCTGGCCGGGGCCGCCGCATTGAGAATTCTCGACCGTATCGGCAACAGCAATGCCAAGGGCGAGTATTATCTCACCGATGCGGTGGCGATTGCCCGCGACATGGGCTTGAAGGCAACCGTGATCGAAACCGACGAGGACGACGTGCGCGGCATCAACACCAAGGCGCAACTGGCCGAAGCCGAAGCCGTGCTGCAGCAGCGGCTGCGTGCCGCGGCGATGGAGTCGGGCGTCACGCTCGTCGCGCCGGAGACAGTGTTTCTTTCATCCGACACCACCTTCGGCAAGGACGTGACCATTGAGCCGAATGTCGTGTTCGGTCCTGGCGTCACGGTCGGAGACGGCGCGACCATCCGTTCGTTCTCGCATCTGGAAGGCGCGGTGGTCGGCAAGGGCGCGCGCGTCGGCCCATTCGCCCGGCTGCGTCCGGGCGCCAAGCTCGGCGAGGACGTGCACATCGGCAATTTCGTCGAGGTGAAGGCGGCGACGATCGAGGACGGCGCCAAAGCCAATCATCTCGCTTACATCGGCGACGCGCGCGTCGGCGCCAAGGCGAATATCGGCGCCGGCACCATCACCTGCAATTACGACGGCGTGAACAAGCATCTCACCGACATTGGCGCCGGCGCTTTCATCGGCACCAATTCGTCGCTGGTGGCGCCGGTCAAGATTGGTGACGGCGCCTATGTGGGTTCCGGCTCGGTCGTGACCAAGGACGTGCCGGCTGATGCGCTGGTGATCGCGCGTGGCCAGCAGGTCAACAAGGAAGGTGGCGCGGCGCGCTTGCGCGAGCTGTACAATAAGAAGAAAGCCAAGGCCTGATGGTGCGCCGGCCATTAAGGTTTTTGAGGCTCTTAGCGGATAATATCCGCTGACATACGGCGAAACAGGTTTTGATTTCAGCGCCGTTGCCACGGCCGCTACAGCATTACTCGAATTTTCACGGGGGCGGGCGCAAAGCGCATGTGCGGGATTGTCGGAATTCTGGGGACCGGGCCGGTCGCCGGCCAACTGGTCGATGCGCTGAAGCGTCTCGAATATCGCGGCTATGACTCGGCCGGCGTTGCCACGCTCGATCATGGCGTCATGGGACGCCGCCGCGCCGAAGGCAAGTTGCAGGCGCTGGACGCCCGGCTGAAGGAAGAGCCGCTGGCGGGCAACACGGGCATCGGCCATACGCGGTGGGCGACCCACGGCAAGCCGACCGAAAGCAACGCGCATCCGCACGCCACCGACAGGGTCGCGGTCGTCCATAACGGCATCATCGAGAACTTCCGCGAGTTGCGCGAGAAGCTGATCGCCGGCGGCCACAAATTCGCCAGCGAGACCGACACCGAAGTCGTCGCGCATCTGGTTACCGATTACCTGCAGAAGGGCAAGTCGCCGGTCGATGCGGTCGCCGCGACGCTCAAGGAACTGCGCGGCGCTTTCGCGCTCGCCTTCCTGTTCACCGGTCAGGACGATCTCTTGATCGGCGCGCGCAAGGGTTCGCCGCTCGCGGTGGGTTATGGCAAGGGCGAGATGTATCTCGGCTCCGACGCCATCGCGCTGTCGCCCTTCACCGACACCATCACATACCTCGACGACGGCGACTGGGTGGTGCTCACGCACACCAGCGCCTCGGTGCGCGACGCCCGGGACAACGAGGTGAAGCGGCCGATCGTCAAATCGTCGGTCACGGCCCAGCTCGTCGACAAGGGTAACCACAAGCACTTCATGGCCAAGGAAATCCATGAGCAGCCGGAAGTGGTCGGCCATACGCTTGCGCATTACATCGACATGGTCGGCGAGCGCGTCGCCTTGCCGGGCAAGCTGCCATTCGACTGGAAGAAGCTCAAGCGCCTGTCGATCTCGGCCTGCGGCACGGCGTTCTATGCCGGGCTGGTCGCCAAATACTGGTTCGAGCGCATCGCCAAACTGCCGGTCGAAATCGATATTGCCTCCGAATTCCGTTATCGCGGCGCGCCGCTGGAAGAAGGAGATCTCGCGCTCTTCATCTCGCAGTCGGGCGAGACTGCCGACACCTTGGCGACCTTGCGCTACGCCAAGGAGATGAAGCAGCACATCCTGTCGGTGGTGAACGTCACGACATCGACCATTGCCCGCGAGAGCGACGTGGTGATGCCGACGCTGGCGGGGCCGGAGATCGGCGTTGCGTCGACCAAGGCCTTTACCTGCCAGCTCGGTGTGCTCGCTTGTCTGGCGCTCGCCGCCGGCCGCGCGCGCGGCCATTTGTCCGAGGCCGATGAGAAGAAGCTGGTGCAGGCGCTGATCGCGGTGCCGCGATTGATGGCGCAGGCGCTGACGCTGGAGCCGCAGATCGAGAAGCTGTCGCACGATTTGGCCAAGGTGCATGACGTGCTCTATCTCGGGCGCGGCACCTCGTTCCCGATTGCGCTCG
>JAEZEY010000457.1 GCA_023432845.1 Pseudomonadota bacterium | reverse complement strand
CGGCGCCCGATTGGAGAGGCGATCAGCCCTTCTTGATGCCCTGGAAATTGCGCGAATAGGGCGGCTGCTTCAGGTAGGTGGCTGGGTCGTACTTAAAGAACTGCGACACGGCTGGATAGGTCTCGATCGGCACGTTCCAGAACTTGCCGTCCGGCGCCTTCTTCACTTCGCGGATGTACACGTCGTAGATCGGGTTGCCGTATGCATCGAGCTTGACGGTCTTGCCGAGCGGCGAGTTGTCAAGCTCGGTTTTGAGCACGGTGTCGACGAAGGCGGTGCGGTCGTCGATCTTGCCCTTGAGGGTCTCAATCGCCTTCGACACCCACATGGCGCCGGAATACATCGAGAAGCCGTAGAGCGACGGCGTTTTGCCGAACTTGGCGGTGTATTCCTTGACGAAAGTGGCGGTGGCCGGATTGTCCGCTCCCTCGGCGAAATGCGCCGCCGAGATGATGCCTTCGCATTCGGCACCAAGTGTACGGATCACCGACTGATCGGTCGCGTTCATGGCGCCGAGCAGCGGCATCTTACCCTTGAGGCCGAAGCTGGCATATTGAGTGATGAAACGCGTCGCATCGGCGCCGGTTTCCATGGCGAACACGGCGTCGGCCTGCATATTGGCGATTTGGCCGAGATAGGGGCTGAAGTCGGCGGTGTTCAGCGGGTGCCAGAACTGCTGCACGATCTGGCCGCCGCCTTCGGTGAACACTTGGGCGAGACCACCGCACTGTTCGTGGCCGAAGGTGTAGTCCTGGCCAACGGTGATGATCTTCTTGTAACCCTTCTTCAGCGCCCATTCGCCGAGCGGATGCGAGAACTGGCTGGCCGAATAGCCGGCGACACGGACGACGTTCTTGATACGATCGCGCTGCGTCAGGTCGTCGGCGGCGATGATCGGAATGAAGTAGGGCGTACCGGTACCCTTGACGTAGTTGGCGACAGCGAGGCCGGTGTTGGCGAGCAGGTTGCCGATCAGAAAATCGACCTTGCCCTGTTCGACTAGCTTGCGCGCCTTCTGCAGCGCGGTGTCCGGGTTGGAGCCGTCATCCTCGACCGTCAGCTCGACGGCGCGGCCGGCTACCTTGTTGCCCTGCTTCTCGAAGTAGAACTGGGTGCCTTCGACCATTTCGCGGCCGCCGGAGGCGACGACGCCCGTCAGCGGTGCAAGAAGGCCCACTTTGAGCGGAGCGTCTTGCGCGCGCGCCGCGATCGGGTTCAAACCAAAGCCCGCCGCCGCGAGCGTCAGGCCGGAAGTCTGCAGAAATCTTCTACGGTCCATTGTTTGTCCTTTCCTGGGTGTCATCGCTTCAGGCGTGCCACGAGGGCACGGATCGTCCCGACAATGCCTTCCGGAGCGAAGATCATGATCAGGATGAAGGTCGCGCCGAGCACGGTTTGCCAGCGTTCGGTATGCGAGCTGACAATGTTCTCGAGCGTTATGATCACTGCCGACCCGACAAAGGCGCCGAATAGGGTTCCAACGCCGCCAGCAATCGTCATCAGGAGAGCTTCGACCGACTGCGCCAGTGCCACAGACGAGGGGCTAACAAAACTGTTGAACAGCGCGTACATCGCTCCAGCCGCGCCGGCGAAAAAACCGGAGACTGTGAAGCCGATGAATAGGTGAAGCGAAACGTCATAGCCGAGGCTGCGCATGCGACTGTCGCTGTCGCGGATGCCGCGCAAGGTCAGGCCGAAGGGCGAGCGAACGAAGCGCCAGATGGCGAACGACAGGATCGCCGTGACCGCCAGCACCGTCCAGTAGAACGCGCGGTAATCCGAGAGCAGGGCCGGCCGGATGGCGCCGCGGAGGCCGTTTTCACCGCCAGTCACCTGCGTCCACCGCAGGCAGATGCCCCAGACGATCATGCCGAGCGCCAGCGTAAGTAGCAAAAAATACACACCCGAGGTGCGCACCGCGAGCAGGCCGAAGATGGCCGCGAGTAGCGTGGCCGCCAGTACCCCTAGAATGCAGGCCGCCAAAGGCGAGATCCCGGCGGTCATCACCGCGTAGACGACGACATAGGTCGACGCGCCGAAGATGGCGCCATGGCCAAGCGAAGTGCGTCCGGCATAGCCGGCAAGGATATCGATCGACATTGCGAGAAGGCCGAAGATCAGCACTTCGGTTGCGAGACCGAGATGATAGGTGGACAGCACGAGCGGCAGCAGCGCCGCGGCGCCCATCACTGCCGCGACGGCAACGATAACGCGCGGGCTAAGCGATGAGCCGGTGGCGCGGGCGATGTCGGCGGCGGGTATGGCGGCTGTGTTCGACACGGATCAGGTCGCCTTTCCAAAGAGACCGAGCGGCCGGAACGCGAGCAGTAGCGCCATCGGACCGAAAATGACGAAGTAAGCGAGCTCGGGAAACATCACCTGTCCGACTGTGTTCAGCATGCCGACGAGTAGGCTACCGATGGCGACGCCGAGCAGGCTGCCGCGGCCGCCAATGATGACGATGGCCAGGCTGAAGACGAGAATTTCGGAATCGGCCGAGGGATAAAGAGAGAGGAACGCGCCGCCCATCAGGCCGCCAAGACCGGCCAGCGCCGAACCGAGCACAAATGTCGCCGCAAAGACGCGGCGGATATTGATGCCGGAGGCTTCAACCATCTCGGCGTCATCGACGCCGGCGCGGATGAGCGCGCCGAGACGCGTCTTGAACAGCAGGAGATAGAGGCCGATCAGGACGAGCGTGCCGACCAGCAGCACGAACAGCCGGTACTTCGGATAGAAGATGCCGGCGAAACTGATGCCACCTTTGAGCACGTCGGGGATCGGCACCGTGAAGCTGTCGCCGCCCCAGATCACCAGCGCCATGTCGTTCAGGACAAAGGCGACGCCGAGCGTCAGCAGCACCTGCCGCAGTTCATGGCCGCGCACGAAACGAAGCAGACCCTGATTGAGGGCGAGCCCGAGCAGGGCTACGGCGGCCATGGCCGCGACCGCGCCGAGCGTGAAGCTGCCGGTCTTCACCGCCGTGGTGTAACCGATATAGCCGCCGAACAGATACAGCGCGCCGTGGGCGAGGTTGATGATGCGCAGCAGGCCGAAGATGAGCGTGAAGCCGCTCGCCACGATGAACAGCAGCGCGGCGAAGGTCAGCCCGTTCAGCAACTGGAAGGCGTTCATGCCCATGAGGTCAGGCCTGATTCATCAGAATCATGGTCACGGTGCTTTCGGTCCGGCGCCGCGGTACCAGTCGTAGATATGTTCGCCGGTCCAGAACAGCACGTCCTTTTAGGCGCGCGCGTGCTCGAAGAACTTGCGGACATATTTGAGTCGGTGCGGCGCGCCGACGATATAAGGGTGCTGCACCACGGCCATGATGCGCGCCGAGCCTTCGGAGTCTTCGTAGATCTGATCGAACTGGTCGACGGCGCGCTCGTAATATTCCGACGCTTTGTGATGCTGGATTAGCATCATGGCGACGTCGTTGCATTCCTGCGTGTAGGGAACGTTTACGATCGGCTTGGTCTTCGTTTTCAACCAGACCGGTTGATCATCAAGCACCCAGTCGCAGACATACTCATAGCCTTCCTCCGCGAGGTGATCGGGCGTCTCCCAGGTTTCGGTGAGACCCGGCCCCAGCCATCCGCGCGGACGCTTGCCGGTGGCCTTCTCGATGACATCGGCGGTCTTGCGGATGTCCTCGCGTTCGTTCTCGACCTTCTGCATGTTGCGCTGGGTGAAGCCATGCCCCATGAATTCCCAATTGCGCTCG
>JAEZEY010000309.1 GCA_023432845.1 Pseudomonadota bacterium | reverse complement strand
GCTGGATTCCGGGCTCATGCGCTGCGCGCATGCCCCGGAATGACAGGGTAAAGTCATGTCGAGCGACTTCACCCCTGACCAGAAGCGTTATCTCGAAGGCTTCGCCTCCGGCCTCACGGCGGCGCGCGCCGCGCGCGGCACCTTGCCGAAAGGCGGCGGCACCGAGCCGAGTGGACCCGACGCAGTTCACATCAAGGCGCAGGATGCGACAGTCGCCAAAGGCGGCAAGCTCAACGACCAGGAGAAGATCAAGCGCGAGCAGCATCCGTTCGATGCCTATGACCGGCTGAAGACCCAGGCCAAGAACAACGAAGCGCCGAAACCGCCGGACAACTTCCGCTGGCGCTATTACGGCCTGTTCTATGTGGCGCCGGCGCAGTCATCTTATATGTGCCGCCTGCGCATTCCGAACGGCATCCTCAAGCACTGGCAGCTCTCCGGTCTGGCCGATCTCACCGATCGCTTCGCCGGGCCGTATTGCCACGTCACGACGCGCGCCAACCTGCAGATCCGAGAGATCGAGCCGAAGAACGCTGTTGAGGTCGTCGAGGGCATCATGGAGCTTGGCCTCGGCTCGCGCGGTTCCGGCGCCGACAATATCCGTAACGTCACCGGTACGCCGACGGCCGGCATCGACCCGCAGGAGCTCATCGATACGCGGCCTTATGCGCGCGAGTGGCACTTCCACATTCTCAATGAACGCGCGCTCTTTGGCCTGCCGCGCAAGTTCAATGTCGGCTTCGATGGCGCAGGCCGCATCGCCGTGCTCGAGGACACCAACGATATCGGTTTCCAGGCGGTGGAGGTGAGGGACGGTTTCGGCGTGGTGCCGGGCGTCTATTTCCGCCTCGCGCTCGGTGGCATTACCGGGCATCGCGATTTCGCCCGCGACACCGGCGTCATCCTCAAGCCGGAGGAGGCGACGGCGGTCGCCGACGCCATCGTCCGCGTCTATATCGAGCACGGCGACCGCACCGACCGCAACAAGGCGCGGCTGAAATATGTGCTCGACGCCTGGGGATTCGAGAAGTTCCTCGCCCATGTCGAGGAAAAGCTGGGCCGAAAGCTCGTTCATGTACCTGCCGAGGCCATCGCGCCGCGCCCAAGCTTTGATCGAACCGCGCATATTGGTGTGCACCCACAAAAGCAGTTGGGGCTGAATTGGATCGGCGTCATCTTTCCGGCGGGCAAGATGAATACGGCGCAGATGCGCGGGCTCGCCGGGATCGCGCAGGATTTCGGCGATGGCGATATCCGCCTGACCGTATGGCAGAATCTGTTGATCTCTGGCGTCGCGGATACGCGCATCAAGGATGCGGTCGCCGCTGTTGAGGCGCTCGGTCTCAAGACCGAAGCGACACCGATCCGGGCCGGGCTTATCGCCTGCACCGGCGCGACCGGCTGCCGTTTCGCCGCTGCGCATACCAAGGAGACGGCCGAGGAAATCGCTGAGTGGTGCGAGCCGCGCGTCAGGCTCGACAGTCCGGTGAACATCCATCTCACCGGTTGCCATCATTCCTGCGCGCAGCATTACATCGGCGACATCGGAATGATCGCCTGCAAGGTCGATATGGGCGAGGAGGCCGATCCGGCCGAGGGTTATCACATCCTGGTCGGTGGCGGCTTCGGCCCCGATGCCGCGCTGGCGCGCGATCTCTATCGCGACGTCAAGGCCGTCGATGCGCCGCGCACCATCGAGCGCATGCTCAAGGGCTATCTCGCGCACCGCGATGGCGACGAGACGTTCCTCGCGTTCTCGCGCCGCCATGACGTCGAGGCGCTCAGGATCATGTTCAAGGCGGAGGCGGGAGAATGACGCAGAACGTCCCGTCGCCGCTGCCGAGTCTCGTGCCGGAGACCGCGCCGTTTTCCGAGGAGCAGCGCTTCTGGCTCAACGGCTTTTTCGCCGGCCTCATTGCGCTCGACAGCAGCGGCGTTACTCCATTGTCGGCCGATCAGGCCAAGGCCATCCTCGACGGCGCCGACGGCGCGGAACACCCCGAAGACGACGACGGCGGCGCCCCCTGGCACGACCAGACGCTCACCATCGCCGAGCGCATGAAGCTCGCGGAAGACAAGCCGCTGCGCTGGAAGATGATGGCGGCGATGGCGCAGCAGGATTGCGGCCAGTGCGGCTACGATTGCCGGAACTATTCAGGCGCCATCATGTCCGGCGCCGAGACGCGGCTGAGCCTGTGCGCACCGGGCGGCAAGGAAACCGCGCGCATGGTCAAGGCGCTGTATGAGCAGATCGGCAGCGAGCCGAAAGCAGCGGCAGAGCCGTCCGCCGTTTCTGCCGAGGCCAGGCCTGCGGCGTCGAAGTCCGGCACCTCGCGTGATAATCCCTCCACCGCGAAAGTGCTGTCGCGCACGCTACTGAACAAGCCCGGCTCGGAGAAGGAAACCTGGCACGTCGAGATCGATCTTACGGGCTCGGGTATCGAGTATCGGGTCGGCGATGCCTTTGGGTTGTTTCCGCATAACGATCCAAAGCTCGTCGAACAGGTGATGTCGGCGCTCGGCGCACCGCCGGATTACGACATTAATGGCCGCACACTGCGACAGGCCCTGACCGACAGCGTCTCACTCTCGCCGGCGCCGGACATGCTGTTCCAGCTGTTTTCCTACATCACTGGCGGTGAGCGCCGGAAGAAAGCCCGCGCGCTGGCGACCGGCGAGGATCCGGACAAGGATGTTGCGACGCTCGACGTGCTCGCCGCGCTCGAAAAATTCGCTGGCACCGCGCCCGATCCGGAAGCCCTCGTAGAGTCGCTCGATCCATTGCAGCCGCGGCTGTACTCCATCTCGTCGTCGCCGAAGATGGATCCGAATCGCGTCACGCTTACGGTCGACACCGTGCGCTACATGATCAAGAACCGTCAGCGTCTCGGCGTCTGCTCAACCTTGCTCGCCGAGCGCATCGAACCCGGCGCGGTGCTGAAGGCCTATGTGCAGAAGGCGCATGCCTTCGCGCTGCCGAAAGATGGCAACGTCTCAATTATCATGATCGGCCCCGGCACCGGCGTCGCACCGTTCCGCGCCTTCCTGCACGACCGTCTCGCCGACAAGGCGCCGGGCCGCAACTGGCTGTTCTTCGGCCACCAGCGTTCGGCCTGCGACTTCTTCTATGAGGACGAATTAAAAGCCATGCGCGCCTCCGGCTTCCTCACGCGGCTGACGCTCGCCTGGTCGCGTGACGGCGATGAGAAGATTTATGTGCAGGACCGCATGCGCGAGACCGGTCGCGACATCTGGGCGTGGCTGGCCGAGGGCGCGCATGTCTATGTCTGCGGCGACGCCAAGCGCATGGCCAAGGATGTTGAACTGGCGCTGGTCGATATTGTCGCTGAGCACGGCGGCAAAGCGGGCGAAGAGGCGGTGCTGTTCGTCAACGACCTGAAGAAGAAGGGCCGCTACCAGCAGGATGTTTATTGATGAACGCCCCGGCGCAACATTCGCCCGCGGTGCGCACGACGTGCCCCTATTGTGGCGTCGGCTGCGGCGTGCTGGCCAAGCCGGATAATCGGGGCGGCGCGGTGATCGCCGGCGATCCGGAGCATCCGGCGAATTTCGGCCGGCTGTGTTCGAAAGGTTCGGCGCTCGGCGAAACGCTGCGCCTCGAAACGCGCCTGTTGCAACCGATGGTCCGCAAGCAAAACGCCCTGGTGCGTACAAGCTGGGATCAGGCGCTCGATCAGGTGGCCCGCGGCTTTGCCCGCACCGTCGAGCAGCATGGCCCCGACTCGGTCGCCTTCTATCTGTCGGGGCAATTTCTCACCGAAGACTATTACGTCGCCAACAAGCTGATGAAGGGCTTCATCGGCACGGCGAATGTCGACACCAATTCGCGGCTGTGCATGGCGTCATCGGTCGCCGGCCATCGGCGTGCCTTCGGCGCCGATACGGTACCGGGCGCTTATGCCGATCTCGATCAGGCCGATCTTTTCGTGCTTGTCGGCTCCAATACCGCTTGGTGCCATCCGGTCCTCTATCAGCGGATGATGGTCAACAAGCGCGAGCGCGGCGCCAAACTCGTCGTCATCGATCCGCGCCGAACTGCCACGGCAGAAGAGGCCGACTTGTTTCTCTCCGTCGCGCCGGGGATGGATGCAGCACTGTTCTGCGGATTGCTGGTGAATCTCGCCGAGACGCAGGCTTTTGATTTCAGCTATGTTGACAGTTGCACCACCGGCTTTGCCGAGGCACTGGCGCGGTCGCGGGAAGTCGCCCCCGATGTGAAGGCAACGGCGGAACTGACCGGTCTCGCACCCGCCGATATTGCACGGTTCTTCGAGCTGTTCACCGCGACGCGCAAAGTCGTTACCTGTTACTCGCAAGGCGTTAATCAGTCGGCGCAGGGCACCGACAAGGTCACCTCAATCATCAACTGTCATTTGGCAACTGGCCGACTTGGCCGGCCGGGCATGGGACCATTCTCGCTCACCGGTCAGCCGAATGCGATGGGTGGGCGCGAGGTTGGAGGTTTAGCGAACCAGTTGGCAGCGCATATGAATTTCTCGGTCGACGACATCGACCGGGTCAGCCGCTTCTGGAACGCCAAAGCGATGGCGCAACGCGAGGGGCTCAAGGCCGTCGACATGTTCGACGCCGTTTCCCGCGGCCAGATCAAGGCCTTGTGGGTGATGGCGACCAACCCGGCGGTGTCGCTGCCGCGCGCCGGCCATGTCCGCGCCGCCCTCGACAAGCTCGATCTCCTGGTCATCTCCGAAAATGTCACCAGTAACGACACCGTGCGCGCCAATGCTCATGTGCTGCTGCCGGCCGCGGCCTGGGGTGAAAAGGACGGTACCGTCACCAATTCGGAGCGGCGCATCTCGCGCCAGCGCGCCTTCATGCCGCTCCCCGGCGAGGCGAGACCCGACTGGTGGATCGTCGCCCAGGTCGCGCAGCGCATGGGGTTTGGCGAGGCTTTCGCCTACCAAAGCGCGGCCGACGTGTTCCGCGAGCACGCCGCGCTGTCGGCCTTCGAAAACAACGGCACGCGCGATTTCGATATCGGCGGCCTTGCCGGCCTCAGCGACGGCGAATTCGACGCGCTCAAGCCGGTGCAATGGCCGGTGCGCTCGGTGGGCAAGCGCGAAGATTCGCGTTTTTTCGCCGCCGGCGGCTTCTACACGCCGGACGGCAAGGCGCGCATGATCGCGCCGGACCTACCGAAACCGCAGGCGGCGCTGTCGCCGGAATTTCCGTTCCGTCTCAACACCGGCCGCATCCGCGATCAGTGGCACACCATGACGCGCACGGGTCTGTCGCCGAGACTCGGCGCGCATCTCCCGGAACCTTTCGTCGAAGTGCATCCGGATGATGCATCGGAGGCAGGGCTAATGCCCGGCGGCTTCGCGCGCGTCACGTCGCCTTACGGCGCCTGCCTGCTCAAGGTGATCGTCAGCGAGGGCCAAAGGCGCGGCTCGCTGTTCGCGCCGATCCACTGGAGCGACGAGACGGCGTCTTCCGCGCGGGTTGGCGAACTGGTGACGCCGGCGACCGATCCCTATTCCGGGCAGCCGGAAGCCAAGGCGACACCGGCGGCGATCGCGTCGGTTGAGTTCAAGTATCGTGGCTTTGCCTTGTCGCATCAACGCATGGCGTTGCCCGATGCGACCTGGTGGGCGCGTGCCGCGGTTGCGGGCGGAGAGGGCGTATTGCTCGCCTCCAACGATACGCCGGAAGCGTGGCGAACATTCGCTCTCTCGATGTTCGATGGCGCCGAAGTCGCCGAGTTCTCCGACCCTGTCGGCGGCAGCTACCGTATCGCCGCCTTCACCCAAGGCCGTCTCACCGGCTGTTTGTTCATCGGCCCATCCGAAAACGCGCCGCAATGGGACGCGGTGAAGATGCTGTTCGAAGCCGAGACGGTCGGCGACACGCAGCGCCGCGGCCTGCTTTCCGGCAGGTCGAGTGACGGCATCGTCGATCCGGGGCCGGTCGTGTGCGCCTGTTTCGGCGTCGGCCTCAACATTATTCGTAACGCCCTGGCCGATGGCACGGCCGCGAATGTCGAGGAGATCGGCAAGGCGCTGCGCGCCGGTACTAATTGCGGCTCATGCCTGCCCGAACTGAAGAGGATCGTCGGCGATGTCGCGCCAGCCGTCTGAATCGAGGCCGGAAAGAATGGCGAAGCTGTCGCGCCTGCCGGTGTTCTTCGCGCTGTCCGGCAAGCGGGCTGTCCTGGCGGGCGGCTCGCACGCGGCGGCGTGGAAGGCGGAGCTGATGTCGACCGCCGGCGCGCGCGTCGAAGTTTATGCCGACGAACTCTCCGGCGAGATGCGCGCGGTGGCGTCCGATCCGCCGGATGGCGAGATTGTGCTGATCGAGCGGGCCTGGACGCGGGCCGATATCGCCGGCGCGGCCATGGCAATCGGCGCTTTTGAGGATGACGGCGATGCAGCCGCGTTTGCCCAGGCCGCGCGCAAGGCGGGGGTGCCGGTCAATGTCATCGACAAGCCGGCCTTCTGCGATTTTTCCTTCGGTGCCATCGTCAATCGGTCGCCTTTGGTCATCGGCATCTCGACCGACGGCGCCGCGCCGGTGTTCGCGCAGGCGATCCGCGCCAAGCTCGAGGCACTGCTGCCGGCCGGTTTTGCGCATTGGGCTGCCGCCGCATCGCGCTGGCGCGACAGGGTGAAGGCGACGGGCTTGTCTTTCGCCGGCCGCCGCAAGTTCTGGCAGGTGTTCACCGCGTATGCGATGACCCATGCCGAGGCCGCGCCATCGGAGAGCGACTTCGATCGCTTCGTCGCCGAGGTGAGGGGCCTCAGTGCTGCGGTCGACAGCGGCACGGTGATGCTCGTCGGCGCGGGGCCGGGCGATCCGGAACTGCTGACCTTGCGCGCTGTGCGCGCGCTCCAATCGGCTGACGTCATCCTGTTCGACGATCTCGTGTCGCGCGGCGTTCTGGATTTCGCGCGGCGTGAGGCGCGCAAGCTGCTGGTCGGCAAGATCGGCTTCGGTCCTTCGTGCAAACAGGATGACATCAATGCGCTCATGGTGTCGCTGGCGAAGCAAGGCAAGCGCGTCGTGCGGCTGAAGGGTGGCGATCCGCTGATCTTCGGCCGCGCTGGTGAGGAGATTGACGCCTGCGCAGCCGCCGGCATCAAGGCGGAGATCGTGCCCGGCATCACCGCGGCGCAGGGCGCGGCGGCGGCGCTCGGACTTTCTCTGACCGATCGCAAGCATTCGCGCCGGCTGCAATACATCACGGGCCACGCCATGAGCGGTACGCTGCCGGATGATATCGACTGGCATGCGCTGGCCGACCCGGTGACGACGACGGCGATCTACATGCCGGTGCGCACCCTGGAAATGCTGGTGACGCGTGCGCTCGCCGATGGTCTCGATCCGGCGACGCCGGCTGCCGCCATCGCGCGCGCGACACGCCCTGACCAACAGGTGGTCCGCGGCACGATCGGCGAATTGCCGGCGCGTCTTCGCGAAGCGACGTTGCCTGGCCCTGTCCTGGTGATGCTCGGCCGCACGCTGGCCTGTTCGGGCGAAGAGGTCCTGAAAGCCCGCATCGCGCGCTGCAACAATAACGTTCAAAAGATGCAACCGCGGTGCAGACGCGGGGCTTGAGACAGGCTAGAAGATGCACCGGCCAGGCGCCCGTAGCTCAGCTGGATAGAGCATCAGACTTCGAATCTGAGGGTCGGGAGTTCGAATCTCTCCGGGCGCGCCATTCCTTGCGGAGTGGCGCGGCACCTGTCTGGTGGTTTCAGCGCAGCCTCGTCTTCAGGCCAGATGGCTGACGAACTTGGTCTGCAGGTAGGCGCTCAGACCTTCGATGCCGCCCTCGTGGCCGTACCCCGAATCCTTGATGCCGCCGAACGGCGTCTCGGGCAGGGCGATGCCGAAGTGGTTGATAGTCAGCATGCCGGCCTCGATGGAATCGGTGAGCTTGGCCGCAGTCTTGGCGCTCGTGGTGAAGGCATAGCTCGCCAGTCCGAACGGCAGGCTGTTGGCTTGCTCCAGCATCGCGTCGGTGTCCTTGAACGGCATCATCACGGCGACGGGGCCGAACGGCTCTTCGCTCACGATGCGCGCGCTCTGCGGCACGCCGGTCAGCACGGTCGGCTCGAAGAAGTTGCCGGCGTTGCCGATGCGCTCGCCGCCGGTCTCGACCTTGGCGCCCTTTTCGCGAGCGTCGAGCACGATGCTCTCCATGGCATTGACGCGGCGCGGATTGGCTAGCGGTCCCATTTTGCTGGCCGGATCGAAGCCGTCGCCGACCTTCACCGCCTTGGCGAGATCGATGAACTTCGACACGAACTTGTCGTAGGCCTTCTCCTGCACGAAGAAGCGGGTCGGCGACACGCAGACCTGGCCGGCATTGCGATACTTCATGGCCGCCATCAGCGTCGCCGCGCCGTCGGCGTCGGCATCGTCGAACACCATCACCGGCGCGTGACCGCCGAGCTCCATGGTGGCGCGCTTCATGTGCAGGCCGGCGAGGGAGGCGAGCTGCTTGCCGACCGGCACCGAGCCGGTGAACGAGATCTTGCGGATGGTCGGATGCGCGATGAGGTATTCGGAAATCTCCGCCGGCACGCCATAGAGGAGATTGAGGACGCCGGCCGGCACGCCCGCGTCCACGAAGCATTTGACGAACTCGATCGGCGAGCCGGGCGTCTCTTCCGGGCACTTGACGATGATCGAGCAGCCGGCGGCGAGCGCGGCGGCGATCTTGCGGGCCGCCTGCGTCACCGGGAAGTTCCACGGCGAGAAACCGGCGACCGGGCCGACCGGCTCCATGATCACCATGTTGCGAACGCCGTCGGCGCGGGCCGGTATGATGCGTCCGTAGGCGCGGCGGCCTTCGTCGGCGAACCACTCCAGGATATCGGCCGAACCCATGACCTCGAGCTTGGCCTCGGCAAAGACCTTGCCCTGCTCAAAGGTCAGCGCGGTGGCGATCTGCTCGGCGCGGGCGCGCACCAGGTCGGCGGTCTTGCGCAGGATCTTGGCGCGCTCGAAAGCAGAGACCTTGCGCCAGGTCTTGAAGCCGGCGTCCGCCGCCTTCACCGCGGCGTCGAGATCGGCCTTCGACACATAGCCGAGCTTGCCGATAGGTTGGTTGGTTGCTGGGTTGACGACATCCTGCCCCTTGCCGGAGGTCGGCTGCACCCAGGCGCCGTTGATGTAATGATCGAGTTTGGAGAGATACTGCGGCGTCGTCATTGTTTTACTCTCGCTGCGATGCAAAATAGGAGCGACGCCCAGCAAAAAGCTCCAAACCGGCGGGCGTACAAGGCTGTTTGTTCGCACACTTCCCGCATGATGTCGATCTGGCAAAGCACGCGGTGTTCAGCGAATACGGCGCGCACGAACTGGAAGCGGAGCCATGAACACACGACTTCTCGAAGGCAAGATCGCACTGGTCACCGGTGCAGGCCGCGGATTGGGACGGGCCTTCGCCGAGCGTCTGGCGGCCCTCGGTTGCCACATCGCCGTCCACGGCATGCGCGAGCACGGGCCAGCGGAATTCGGCGGCGCGCAGACGCTGACGGATGTGGCCGCCGCCATCGCAGCGGACAATGATGTGCGCACCGTGAAGACCCTCGGCGACCTGACGGTGCCGGATGACATCACCCGTGTGATCGCCACAGCTGAGTCCGCACTCGGCGCTATCGACATTCTCGTGCACAACGCCGGCGGCGACATCGCCGCCAAGGGCGGCAAGCCCGATCCCAACGACGTCGTTCATATCAAGGCGGAAGACGTCCGCGCGGTGATCGACCGCAATCTGATGAGTACGATCTTCGTCTGTCAGGCGGTCGCCAAAGGCATGATGGAGCGCCGCAGCGGCCGCATCGTCACCATCGGTTCGGTCGCCGCCTTCAAGGGCCGCACCAACGCGTCGATCTATGCCACGGCCAAGGCCGGCGCCTTGCACTTCACTCGTTGTCTCGCCGACCAGCTGCGTCCCTATGACGTCACGGTCAACACCATTGCTCCGGGCGATACCCGCACCGAACGCTTCGTCGCGACGCGCGCTGTCGACCCGGCGCGGATGGCGGAGAGCGGCACGCTCGACCGTATCGCCACAGTCGACGAAGTGGCGCGGGTGGTCGAGTTCTTTGCCGGTCCCATGGGCGCGTTCGTCTCAGGCCAGGTCCTGAGGGTCGACGGCGGCGGCCAGCTCTGGGCCGGGTAACCAAGTAGCCGGACTAATCCGGGAACATTCCGGGCGGCGCGCCGTTCATGCCGGATGGATCCGGGAAAACGACAGGCCCTGCAGAAGGCGCTCGCCGCGGCGACGGATCGCGGCGCCCGGATCGTTATCCGGCGCGGCGGTCTCGAGATCGGCATCCTGCCCGACTTCGTCTGCTTCGAAACCTATGTCGAAGCCACGGCCGTTGACGGCCAGATGCTGACCTTGCGCTACGAAGAGATCGACGACGTGAAGACGACGGCTTGATTCGAAAGGCGCGGTTCCCTCGGTGCGAAACGCAGTGAGCGGAGGGAACGAAGCGCCGGGCCTGCCGGTTCTCCCGCTGTCATCAAACG